>CAZKUH010000286.1:0-4028 GCA_964555895.1 uncultured Enterobacterales bacterium | reverse complement strand
CATAACATATTGATTTCAGAAGGTATGAATGGCGGTCGCTTTAAATTGTGCGAAAATGGACATTTCTTTATGTAAATTAAGTTGATTAAACGATTTTTTAGTAATTTTACAGTATAGAAACTGCTGTTTGATGGAAAGCGTGAGCAATATAGCATCTTGCAATGTAATATATGATTTTAGTGTCACTGGCAAACAATTTGCAATGCTGGAACCCACGGGTGGCGCTAACAAAATGCTGACCTCATGGGCCGGAATTTCGATATTCTCTACGGAAGCGGGCGTATGACGACAGCTAATTAAAACTTCCTCACCATCGAGATTAAATGTGGCTTGCCCCTCACTTTCATCATATTCAAGCAACTGGGCGCGTAAAAATGTGCTGACAGGTTCAAGAGAATTGTCTTCAATACGACATAAGTTAAGTTGGTTTATAACATCACTATAAGGACCATTTGTGGCATTATTATCGATGAGAAGTATTTCATCACATAAATAGGCAAGTTCATGAAAAGAGTGACTGACCAGGATCACAGCGATATCAAAAGATCTGATTATATTTTTCAAGGCACTAATGGTGTCATATTTTGCCACACCATCAAGTGCTGAAAAAGGTTCGTCGAGTAGTAACAAATCGGGTAATGCACATAAACTCTGGGCCAAAGTGACCCGATTTTTTTCTCCTCCAGAAAGTTGCTGGGGCAGTTTGTGCAACAAACCTTGCAGATGAAAGCCGTGGATCAAGTTTTGAAAATCGTCATTGTTTAGCGGTTTATAACCATGTTTTCTGGCAAATTGTAAATTTTGCTGAACATTGATATGCGGAAACAATAACTGATCCTGAAAAACCAGACTGATGGCTCTCTTATCGGCGGCGAGGAAAACTGGAGGCAGTTTTCGTTGCAACAGGGTTTGATTCCAGATGATTTGCCCATCGGTAAATTTTGGTTGTTGAAAACCTGCCAAGGTGTGGAGCAAGGTTGATTTACCACTACCCGTTGGGCCGTTGAGTCCCAGTATGCCTTTGCCAGACCATTGAAAATTACAGTTGAGTAAAAGTTTATTTTGCTGAGTAAAATCATGTAATTTTATCTTGCAGTCAAGCATGAGCGATACCCGTGCGAGTATTTCTCTGAAAGATATTGATTGCGAGCATCAAGGAAAAGGCAAAAATTAACAGCAAACCCGCCAATAAATGAGCTTGCAGCATTTCACCGGCTTCTACATGTTCAAAAAGTGCGATCGACATAACCCGCGTTTCACCAGGGATGCTGCCACCAACCATTAAAACCACACCAAATTCCCCCACAGTGTGTGCAAAACCCAAACTTGCGGCGGTTAAAATCAAGCGTTTATTGAGAGGAATAACAATGCTCAGAAAGGCTTTCCAGGGAGAGACGCCGAGTGAGGCGGCAGACTTGATATATTGATCGCCCATTTGTTTAAAACCGGATTGTAGTGGTTGCACCACAAAGGGTAAAGAATACAACACAGAGGCAATTAAAATGCCAGTGAAAGAAAAGGCCAAAGACTGTCCAGTGGTGCTTTGCCACCAGGCACCAAATTCATGACGAGGAGAAAAGGCTACAAGTAAATAAAAACCGAGTACGGTTGGAGGTAACACCAAAGGAAGAGAGACAATAGAGTCGATAATAGACCACCAACGGCTTTTAGCGCGCGCTAAAACCCAGGCAAGTGGCATCCCAATCAGTAATAAAATTATTGTTGTAAATAAAGCCAGCTCCAGAGTGAGCCAAAGAGCTTGCAGATCAGCACTATTTAAAATCAAAATATTTACCTACACACGATCATTTATTTATAGCACAAATTATTGGGTATAAAACACTATATCTTGGGTGATTATGGGTTTATGCCCATATTCATTGAGCTACATGGTTTTTAGCAGCGGTAAATTATAGCCCATATCAGAAATTATTTTTCTGGCTCTTTCAGACATTAAAAATTTCAAAAATCTTTTTGCCATATCAATATGATGAGTTTTAATGGCAACGGCTTGCTGTTTGATGGGACTGTACCAGTCGCGGGGGATCATCCAGAAACCAGAGGTTATAGACTGATTAATGATTTGTGCATAAGCCACAAATCCGGCTGAAACATTACCGGTGTACACATACTGGAAAGTTTGCAAAATATTTGTAGCAGATATAATTTTGTTAAAGACAATCCCTTGTTTTTTTAAAGTACTTATCACTTCCTCAGCGGCTTTTCCATAGGGTGCGATTTTGGGGTTGGCCATCGCAATCATCGCTGGTAATTTATCTGGATGCCTGAAGGGAGCTAAACTATTTCCGGGTTGATACCAAACAAGTTTTCCCAAAGCATAGGTTTGCAAAGTCTCTGCGGCAGCAATATTAAGCTTAATGAGATTCAGAGGCCTTTCGCTATCTGCAGCCAGAAAAAGATCGTAAGGCGCACCATTGCTAATTTGATTGAAAATGGCACCCGTTGAAGCGGATTGCCACTGTATTTTAAACGAATTTTCTCGTTCGAACAAAGGCACTAATTTCTTCATTGCCGGCCTGAAATTACTGGCCACAGCAATATGCAGAATAGGTGTGTCAGTGACAGGTTTACCAGAGGGATTTACCACTTGAGCTGAAAGCACAATGCCTTGAGTGAGAAAAAGAAGAAAAAATACAATCTTAGGGTAGAGCATTAATCTTGCCATTTGTTAGCTTCTAGTTGGTCACTTTCTTTGGCGTTCACCCATCTTTCAGTAATATTTTGTTGTTTTTGAATAAATTCTTTTTTCCAAAAGGGAGCGGTTGTTTTCAAAGTATCCATTATATATTCACAGGCCTTAAATGCGGAACTACGGTGCGTACTGCACACGCCAACAAAAACGATTTGTTCGCCTGCGTTTAACTTACCGATACGATGTATGATGGTGATTGCCGCTAATGTCCATTTTTGCTGTGCTTTATGTGCAAGTTGCTCAAGAACATTTTCTGTCATTCCGGGATAATGCTCCAGTTCGAGGGCATATATATTTTGTTGAGTATTCTCACTATCTGCTTCATCACTCCCCCTGACCCGCCCGGTGAAAGTTACAATCGCACCTTGACCATGGTCTTGCTGAATAAGTTGTTGATATTCATCTGCGAGCGAAAAATCGCCTTGTTGGATCGAGACTTTAATCATATACAAGCCTAAGGTGACTGAGGAAATTATTCATCAGCGTAGCCAGTGACCTGAACGACCACCTTTTTTTTCAAGAACCTTGAGGCCATTAATTACGATGAATTTGTCAACAGCTTTGCACATATCAAAAATAGTTAAGGCGGCAATGCTTGCCGCTGTCAATGCTTCCATTTCTACACCCGTTTGACCGGATAGTTTGCAGTAACTTTCAATTCTCAGCTGATTGTCATCTATCCATTCAAAATCAACGGCAACCTTGGATAACATAAGCGGATGACAAAGCGGTATAAGATCAGCGCACTTTTTTGCTGCCTGGATACCAGCAATTCTGGCTACACTGAGTACATCGCCTTTTTTCAGGGCGTTTTGTTTAATTTTTTTGACGGTTTCAGTTGCTAACTGAACCAAAATTTCTGCTCGTGCTTCTCTGGTGGTAATGGCTTTGTTGGAGACATCCACCATGGCGGCATAACCTTGGTTATCTACATGGGTTAAATCTTTTTTTGGTGAAACTTTCATCTTATTTACCCGCATGGCCCTTTGAGACTAAAATCTTGCATCAAGGAGTGTTAAGTACGCAATTCTACCAATTAAAGCGGCGAAGATATGGCGTATATTATACCTTAAATGGTAGGATGTTGTGTCGCAATCTGTCGGTGAGACAATTTATATTAAAATCACTGGAATTCGCTAACTTTAATCAAAGAATAATCCAATAAATCAGGAATGAACCAATGTCTATTATTTGTGCAGTAAAAAAAAATGGCGTAGTAGCCATTTCATCTGATACCCAATCAAATTTTGGCTCAGTCACTGTGTCAGCCACATACATGCAAAATTCCAACAAATTATATAATATAAATCAGAGC
>CAZKUH010000285.1:0-4032 GCA_964555895.1 uncultured Enterobacterales bacterium | reverse complement strand
ATTATGCAAATAAAAAAGCGACTGAACGTCGCTTTTTTTATTTGAATTAGGTCAGTGTTGAGCCTTTAACGTAGTACCTTCCATGTCATCTGGCGCGAGATCGGTCGCCTTGTGATGGTTAATATACTGGTTTTGGTACATCCAGTCTGTTGCCGGTTCAAGCACATTTTGCACCATCAGATAACCCACTAAACTCATTATTATAGTATAAGGTAGCGCCATAATAACCATGCGACCATAAGAAAGCCTAATTAAAGGCGCCAAGGCTGAAGTCAGTAGGAACAGGAATGCGGCTTGACCATTGGGAGTGGCAACACTGGGAATATTGGTGCCGGTGTTGATGGCGACAGCAAACATATCAAAATGATCCCTGGTGATAGTTCCTTCGATAAGCGCCTTTTTAACTTCTTGGATATAGACTGTAGCCACAAAGACATTATCACTGATCGCAGAAAGTATCCCGTTGGCAAGATAGAATAACGAAGTTTGATGCTCAGGACTGGCTTTTAATACTAAATGTATCAGTGGCGTGAATAATTGCTGTTCAGCGATGACGGCAACAATGGCAAAAAATACCACTAACAGGGCGGTGAACGGCAGCGCTTCTTCAAAAGCTTTGCCCAGCTGGTGCTCCTCGGTAATACCATTGAACGAGGTCGCTAAAATAATCACCGAAAGACCGATGATACCCACCGGTGCTAGGTGAAGTGCCAGACCAATAATTAACCAAGCAGCGACAGCAAGCTGGACGACAATGGCGAGTTTATCTCTCTGACTGCGTTTTGCATCTTCATGGGCCATGTAATCTTCCATGACTTTTCTGACTCGTTGCGGGAGTTTGGCGCCGTAGCCAAACCAGCCAGTGGTCTCGAGCAGGACAACGGTGGCAAATCCTGCTATTAACACAGGAATGGTAACGGGTGCCATTCTGAAGAAAAATTCGATAAAATTCCAACGCGCCTGAGTGGCAATTAACAGGTTTTGTGGTTCGCCAACCAGCGTCATGACACCGCCGAGTGCTGTACCTACCGCTGCATGCATGAGCAAGGACCTTAAAAAAGCACGAAACTGCTCCAGATCGTTTCGATGATCTTCTATTACTTCTTTATCATGGCTGTGGTCGTGATGCTCATCGTGAAATGATTTGCCCGAGGCTACCTTGTGGTAAACACCATAAAAACCGACACCAACGGCAATGACCACAGCGGTTACAGTTAACGCATCAAGAAAGGCTGATAAAAATGCACCGGAAAATGAGAACATCAAACCAAGGAACACTTTTGAACGTATGCCTAACAGTATCCTTGAGAACACAAATAACAACATGTTTTGCAGAAAATAAATTCCGGCAACCATGAACATTAATAACAAGATAACTTCAAGATTGGTGGTAATTTCATGCAGCACCATGGTCGGTGAAGACATGCCAATGGCAATAGCTTCAATGGCTAGCAAGCCACCCGGTTGCAGGGGATAACACTTTAGTGCCATTGCCAGGGTGAAAATAAATTCAACAATAAGTATCCAACCTGCGACCGTCCCCCCAAATTGAAAAAATAATATGGGGTTGATAACAAGGAAACTTATGATGGCTAATTTATACCATTTGGGAGATTGCCCGAGAAAATTATGGGCAAATGATTGAGACAGCGATTCAGTCATGATGTATTCCTTGGGATTATAGTAAGACAACTGGTTGAAAAATTTACAGAATAACGTTCTGAGTATAGCAGAGATTTTTTGTCTACAAGGGTTAAAAAGAAAAGATAGTATAAGGGTTTTAAAAGTAGTGAATTAGCTTTATGATACGCTCATCCGATGAGTCTTTAATTGGAACTTAAATATGGTAAGTCATATACGCGCCAAAACACCAGCGGCATTTGCTGAACAGTACATCGTTGAGTCAATCTGGAATGAAAAATTCCCACCCGGTTCTCTTTTGCCTGCAGAAAGAGAGTTGTCAGAACTTATTGGTGTCACTCGGACAACGCTAAGGGAAGTGTTACAGAGGCTTGCAAGAGATGGTTGGTTAACCATACAACATGGTAAAGCGACCAAAGTTAATTTTTATTGGGAAACGGCGAGTTTGAATGTTCTCGATACTCTCGCCTGTCTGGATGATAAAGATGAGTTTGATTTGGTCTGGCAACTACTGGATACCCGCACTGCAATGGCAGGCATTTTTCTTCGCGCTGCGGTAAAGGTAAATCCGCAACGTGTTCTAGAAGTGCTGCATGAAGTGAATGCCCTAGAAGATGATGCGGATGCCTATATCGATTTTGACTGGAAATTTTTACATGAAGTGACTCTCGCCACAGGTAATTCAGTTTATACCTTGGTTTTAAATGGTTTTAAAAAACTGTATAAACGTGTCGGACGCTATTATTTCTCCCGTGCAGAAGCACGAAAACTAGCGAAAACTTTCTATAATGACTTAATTCCATTAATTGAAGATAAACGTATCTCAGCGGTTATTACCGCTTTATATCAGTATAGCCGAAAGGGTGGCGCTTTTTATAAAACCTTAAGAGCGGAAATGCCTCCATTAATGGATTTGGGAGACGATTTTTGAGGCGTGCTGGCATGTTGAGCTCGAATGGGAATTTACGCATTTTTTAAGATTTCTGTAACTATAATATCAAGCCCCTGCTACAATGCAGGGGTTTTTTATGCAGACATAGTAATTTTAGGAGTTAACATTGGAATTTTTAATTGAGTTAGGACTATTTTTGGCGAAAGCGGTGGTCATTGTTATCGCTGTCATTATGATATTGGGCGCTATAGCTTCTAACCTTCACCGGCCTAAAGAACATGCTCAGGGGCACATCGACATCCTGGACATTACACAAAAATTCAAGGATCTCAAAGAGCAGTTGATGGCTGAAATGCTCGATAAAAAAGCATTGAAATCGCTACTAAAAAAAGAACAAAAAGCACAAAAGTCTGAAAAGAAAAAATTGAAAAAAAGTGAGAAATCAACGGGCAACGAAATTGAAGAAAAAAGCCGACTTTTTGTCATTGATTTTGATGGCGATATTCATGCCCATGCGGTGGCAAATTTACGTGAAGAAATCAGCGCCATTTTAACCATTGCAAGAGAACAGGATGAAGTGCTGTTACGACTTGAGAGCCCAGGTGGTGTTGTCCATGGCTATGGTCATGCGGCAAGTCAATTAAAAAGATTATCGACGCAACAAATTGCCTTAACCGTGGCTGTGGATGAAGTGGCCGCGAGTGGTGGATATATGATGGCCTGTGTAGCAGACAAAATATTAGCTGCGCCATTTGCCATTATCGGTTCAATTGGTGTCATCGCTGAGATGCCTAACTTCAACCGGTTGTTAAAAAAACATGATATTGATATCGAGTTACACACGGCGGGGGAGTTTAAGCGTACTCTGACCATGTTGGGTGAAAATACAGATGCGGGACGGCAGAAATTTAAACAGGAACTGGACGAAGCGCATGATTTATTCAAAAGCTGGGTAAAAGGAAATAGAACCGTTTTAGAGATCGATAAGGTTGCTACAGGGGAACATTGGTTTGGCGAGCAAGCACTTGATTTAAAATTAATTGATCAATTGGGTACCAGTGATGATTTCATTATGGAGAAAACTTCAAGCCATGAAGTCTATGAGATTTCTTTTCAGCAGCCAAAACAGCTCTCAAGTCGTTTGGGGAAAATTTTACAACAGTCTATTGAGAAGGCAATGCGTGGTTTGTTTAAAAGTCGTTCGCCAATGGGTTGAAATAATTCAGGGAAATAAGCGCATGGATGATTTTTTGAAAAAGGCTTGAGATTATGCAAAATAAATTCTGGTTTGATCGTTGGCAAAATAATGCTATTGGATGGCATCGAGAGAACGTGCATCCGCTGTTGTTAAAATTGGGGGCGGATTTTTTTAAAGAACCGCAACAAATTTTTGTGCCGCTCTGTGGCAAATCCAAGGATATGGTTTGGTTGGCAGATAAGGGGCATCAGATTATTGGCCTAGAACTGAGTAGTTTGGCTATTGCCGCTTTTTTTGAAGA
>CAZKUH010000284.1:0-4033 GCA_964555895.1 uncultured Enterobacterales bacterium | reverse complement strand
CAAAGCAATGGCTCACGCATCCGTTTTATGACTCTGGTGATAGGTTTACTTTTTTGGCGAAAACTTACCAACGGTGTGTTCGTAAGTTTTCGCCAATAGCCCCCCACCCCAAATAATGTGCATTGACGCATACCTTAACGACGACAAACCACACTGGACTATAAATCAGTTGCTCTTTTAATCATTTACGGTTTATCGCTGTATTGGAAACTGCCTTCCAGACTTTTGATACATAGCAAACTTGAAAAACTTCTTTTTATTAAATCAATGGCTAATTAAGTTAGTTACCCTTACTTTTTTTTCACAGGATGTGAGTTATTTCATTGATTCAAATTCTTTATCCAATTTGAATTTGTCTGAAGTGACATAAGATTCCATACTCCGTAGACGATATTCAAGCTTGCTGAATTTTTTCTTTACTCTTGATAATGTATTGGTAGGCAAGTTGTCTTTTTTCCAGACATCCTGTACTTTCGGTCTGTAAGGCCTGTTTTTATTTGAATGATTATGCCGAGTTTTACGTTTCCAACCAAAAGAACCGTAGCATTTATCAGTTTCCGAACCGGGTTTTGCATCCAGTAGCCAGCCCGCAATAAAATAGCCCAGTATCGCTCCTCCATTGAGAAATATCAGCAAACTCACGGCAATCACACGGACCACCCAGGTCTCAAAACCGAAGTAATCAGCGATACCCGCACAAACCCCATATATTTTACCATTATCAGGATCGCGATAGAGCTCCCGGCGCGGTTCTCTACGGTATGGATGGTTACTCATAACGCTTCCTCCAATCTGGCGTTTCTGCATCCAGAATGGATTCAAGCGTACGAATTCTATCTTCCATTTTCTCGGCAACATCTTCAAGCTCGGCCATTAATTGGTGTTCTTCCTGAGTTAAACCACCCAATTTTTTCCCCATGGTTTTGTAGTGCATAATGACCCAGATTGGCGCTACAAAAAGCGTAAATAATATCAAGGGTACAAAAATAATTTCGTTATTCATCATAAACCTCTCACTATCCCCAATTTTGAAATATTAAATACATGAATTATTTTTTACCTTTAGCCAGTTTCTTTTTCATGGCTTCCAACTCTTGTTCCAATTGTTCTTCGGCAGCCAGATCGGATATTTCATCAGCCAGGGATTTATTGCCACCCAGCGTCTGCGATTCAATGGTTGCATCGAGTTCATCCAACTTGCGTTCAAATCGTTCAAATTTGGAAACCGTTTCTGCACCCGAGACTTTATGCAATTTATTGCGGACTTTAACACGCGAAGAAGCGGCACTGTGACGCATAACTAACGCAGACTGTCTCGCCCTGGCATCATCCAGTTTTTCCTGCAAGGCGGTAATTTCTGCTGCCAATTTATCCAGACTCTCGTCCAAAACCTTCAGCTCACCAGCCAAGGATGCTGCTGCCTCTGCACATTTTCGGCGCTCCAACAGTGCACCTTTAGCCAAATCTTCCCGAGATTTCGAAATAGCAAGCTCTGCTTTTGCTTCCCAGTCATTAGCTTCCCGTTGTAAACGCTGTTCTCGGCGTTGCAAATCTTTTCTTTCAGCGATGGTTTTGGCTGAGGCCGTTCTCACTTCAACCAAAGTATCTTCCATTTCCTGAATGATCAAGCGAATCATTTTTTCCGGATCTTCCGCTTTGTCTAAAATTGCATTTAAATTGGCGTTCACAATATCTGCAAATCTTGAAAATATACTCATAACAATACTCCTGGATCTCTACAAAGTTAATCTTTGAACGAATTAAAGTTTATAAAAACAAAGTGGTCAGTAGATGTTGCATCCCATCCGCCACAGCAAGCGGCAGGGTCAATTGTTCTCGGGCTGCTGAGAACTGTGGTAAGCCCTCAGCAGACCAAACGCCGATAGAAAGCATGCTGAAGGCAATGATTGCTATTACCGAACAGAACAATCTTTTAAACTGCCTCATTGAATAAATTTTCATCCTGATGCCTCATCCACTATTTATTAAACTGCTTCATTTCTTGCTTGATACAGAATTCATGCCAAAAATATAAATCTTCATAACCTATTGATTTTAAAGAAATTCACATTTTGCAAAAACTTTTAAAATGACAACATGATTAAAAATATGCTAAAAATTAGTGTATCAGACCAATCGGGACATTAAGACATTGAAACAATCAGCACAACAACAGGATAACCTCATCGGCGAAAGCCCGGCATTTATCAGTTGTCTGGAGCATGTTTCTTTCGCTGCGCCACTCAACCGACCGGTATTGATCGTCGGTGAGCGGGGAACCGGTAAGGAATTAATCGCATCCAGACTGCATTTCCTCTCGACACGTTGGGAGCAGCCGTATGTCAAAATGAATTGTGCTGCAATTAATGAAAACCTACTTGAAACTGAATTATTTGGTCATGAGTCGGGGGCATTTACTGGCGCGCAAAAACGTCATGAAGGCCGTTTCGAAAAAGCGGATGGTGGCACCTTATTTCTTGATGAACTGGCAAATTCAAGTCTCAGGGTTCAGGAAAAATTGCTGCGTGTGATTGAATATGGTGAATTTGAAAGGGTCGGTGGCAGTAAAACCATAACAGTGAATGTACGTATCATTGCCGCCACTAACGAAGACTTACCCCATCTCGCCACTCAAGGAAGATTTAGAGCTGATTTACTGGATCGATTGGCTTTTGACGTCATTACCCTGCCCCCACTTTCCTGTCGAAAAGAAGACATACTCATCCTGGCTGAACATTTTGCCATGCGGATGTCACAGGAATTGCAGCGCGCGTATTTTGCCGGTTTTTCAGCCCGCGCCAAACAACAGTTAAATGATCATCCCTGGCCTGGCAATATCCGTGAATTAAAGAATGTAGTCGAAAGAAATGTCTATTTAAATGATGAAAAAGAGATGATCCAACACATCCAATTTGATCCCTTTGATTCACCTTACAGGATCAATGATAGGCGACAGGATCTGCAACAGTCAGAGAATGCCATAGCCACCAACTCAGACAACTTGCCTAATGTAAACAAGACAAACCAACAGTTTGCCTCCTCCCCTATCAATTTTAAAAACCATATACAGGAATATGAAACAGACCTTTTACGTGACGCCCTAGAGCAGCAACAATTCAACCAGAAAAAAACGGCTGATGCTTTGGGTCTTACCTACCATCAACTCAGAGGCTATTTAAAAAAATATCAGTTGCTCGATCAAGATTCCTAGAACACTGTACTGTAAGTTGCAGGGATTACCGAAAACCTGTATTTCCAAGTGTCACGGGTATATAATTATTTTACTATCGACTCATACATGATCCGGATGTTTAATATTTTCTCATCTAACCTGCCACGTTGGAAAAATAGTACTGGGTTTGTCGGTCTGTTGGTACTACTGGGGTTGCTCGCTGCCTGTAGTGACAACAATCCCTCAAGTTTAAAAAGTAATAGCCTAGTCTACTGTACCGAGGGCTCTCCAACCACTCTCAACCCACAACAGGCCACCACCAGTATCACTTTTGATGCCAGTGCCAGGGTGATGTTTGATCGTTTATTGGAATTTAACCCGGAAACGCAATCGCTTCAGCCCTCTCTGGCCGAGAGCTGGCATATTTCAGCAGACAAACTGCATTATGTTTTCAAACTTAAAAATAATATCCAGTTCCATAAAACCAATTACTGGACACCCTCTCGTCCATTTACTGCCGATGACGTTATCTTCAGTTTCGAGCGACAACGTAATAAAAATCATCCCTATCATAATGTGGGCTTGGGGAAATATCCCATGTTCAATGCCTATGGTTTAGATCATCTGATTAAGGATATGATTAAAATTGATGATTCCACCATTGAATTTATCTTATCCAAACCTGATAATAATTTTCTTGCTCTGTTGGCGATGGAATTCAGCTCAATCCAATCAGCTGAATATGCAGAAGCATTATTCGACCGGCGGGAACGCTTCGATCGATTTCCTATCGGTACCGGACCTTTCATTTTTCAGCGCTATGAAGCAGATACTTTTATCAGATATCGAGTCAATGAAAAT
>CAZKUH010000283.1:2203-4046 GCA_964555895.1 uncultured Enterobacterales bacterium | reverse complement strand
TCTTTCGTTGATCTATCCGACCAGTCGGTTTGATGATTATAGTTCGTCGCCATCCAATCCATAAAACGAACAGCTTTAAATTTCTGCCAACGGTCTAAAAAATCCTTACGGTATGTCTCCGTTACAGGGTTGCCCTTTTCATCCAAAGGAACAATGCGAATATTTCTGATATAGTTGCCCGGCTCTGTTCTGGTAATCACTACCGATACAAAATTAGCATTTTGATTAAATGATATATTTATCCAGCCATGCCCTTCATCTTTAACTACAGCGTTCTTGACTTGTATTTCACCATTCCCCTGATACAAACAACGAAATATTCCTTGCGGAAGATGCCCGCGAAAATCAGCAAAAAGATACGTTTGAACCCATTGACCATGAGAAAGGCTTTTTACCCATCCATTTTTATCAAAATCAATATGTTTTTTATTAGCCCTCATTGTATTTTGATCGATACTCACCCAACCAGAGGCACGTTTAAAAACATCATTGAATACTAATTCCGAAGACCAATACCTGATAGGATATAAGTTAATTCCAATTGCGTTCTGCCCAGCATCGGCATTAGATAGTGGCAAAATAGAGAGCCCAAAAAAGAACAGCATACAGATGGCAATTCTCTTATTCAACATGTCACCCACTGTCAACCGATCTTTCATGATCATTAATCCTGAGTTGCAACTAATGCTATAAGCGTTTCTTCAAATTTACCCGATGATTTTTCCCATGAAGTTTCTCTAGCCTTACGAAAGGCGTTGTTTGACAATTGACGCCATTCAGAATCTTTCATGTCTGCAAATTCTAAAATAGCATCCACAAACGCATCAACTGAGGAGGGAAGCAACCGCCCTGTTTCTGCATTCACAAATTCAACAGATGCGCCTGCCCGTGTCGCCAACACAGGCGTCCGGCATGCCATAGCCTCTAGCACGGGTAAACCAAAACCTTCACTAATAGTTGTAAATAACCATGCATCACAGCTTGCATATATTTTAGGAACATCATTTTGCGCTGGATTTTTATGATATTGAACCCAGCCAGGAAGGGGTAGTTCAACGCCAGGTTCGTATATGCCAAATGCCACCACTTGCAATTCGGGAATAAATTCCCTGGCTTGTTTAATAGCTTGTATTGCCAAAGTAATATTTTTTCGCGCAATGGGAGTATATAAAAACCCAACTGTAAAAACCGAATTCTTTGACCGGAGAGGTGAATTAAAATGTTCACTATCTACTGCATTTCCAACAAGCGTACAATTTTCATCATGATATAGAATTGCCATCACATCCTGCAACCAACGTGACACAACAAGTTTGTGCAATGGTAACCGGTATGTTCTTTCAACGCGTTCATATTTCCCGGCAACAAACACTTCATGGTCTTGAACCAGATAACATTTAACGCCCTTCTCCGGAGCAAATGCATCAACCCACTCAGCAGTCTCCCACCATGTAGCAATCACCAGATCTGCATCAGGAACATCGCCGTTTTTCACAGGGTTACTGTGATCCACTACGGAATAATCCAAACCCAAACTATCCAGATATGGACTACTCAAAGGTTGATTCGCCGGCCTGCCTTCCAAAAACAACCGAGATTTAGCTCTCTGTTTAAATGACCTGCATTCGCCATATGCACACACCAACTTCACCTTGTGGCCTTTGTCAGTCAGAAATTTTGCATGCGTTGCAATCACTCTCAAACCACCTGAAATCAGTATGGAGCCAAGTACAAAGGTTATTCTCATTTTTCTTCTCCGAGCTTCCTACATATTCAAACGCACCAACATTCGGGGCTTATTACTCTTTTACCCGTAAAATCTAATGCAAAATGCATAATATTT
>CAZKUH010000283.1:0-2103 GCA_964555895.1 uncultured Enterobacterales bacterium | reverse complement strand
CCTAAGATCTAAAAGCCCGAGTTTATACATAAACCACCACCCTACCACGCCACTTAAGACAGGGAATAACGCTATCACATAGATAGCGCCATGTATGCCAAAAATTCCGAACATTAATGGTAACATAGTAAATAATATTAGCGCTTGAATAACAATCAGGAATGATAATAACCGGGCTTTCCCAAGCGCTAAAAAACATTGCCCCGCAACCAACAATCCAGTTCCCATCAGCGAGATAGACAAGACTTCCAGCATCCACCCCGATTCAGAGTAGCGACTATCATACAGAATATCTATGATTGACTGTCCTGATACTAGTAAAAAACCAGCCAAAATATATGTAATGCAATCAACCCGCAGTCTGATTTTATAATAAACACCTGCCATGTCATAAGGTCGTTCCCGAGCCACCTCACTCAAAGCGGGAAAAAAGACCAAGCCATTGATTTTCATTAAAATCAACTTCAGTGCATTGGCTAAAAAAAATGCAATCGTATAAAACCCTAGCATCTCGGAGGATATCAGCCCGCCTAACAACAAACGATCTCCTTGATTTACAAGAAACCCAAAAATTGACGCCAGAAATATCCACTTCCCAAAATGGAAGATTTCATGAAATGCGGATGTATCCCATTCAAATCGATTACAAGAGCCTGGAATGACAAAGTGAGATAACAGTGTATTTAAAGTACTTGCTATCATAGATCCTATCACCAGCACCCAAATCGTCGGATTTATCCAGGCCATAATAACCATTACAATGGTACCTGCGAACTGACAACCTAACTCAAGGAATGAGACACGCATCAGCAACATTTCTCTGCTAGCCGTGAGTAACTTTGTCGAAGAAAAGCCGGAGATAAGCACATTAAAGGACATCACTGCCAATACATCGGGCAGAAGTGGATCCGAATAAACGCCTTTCCCCAGCAAACCCGCATCACCAGCCACGACAAGCAACCAACTGACCAGGAGCATAATCAGGAACAGCAAGCACCCGCGCAAAATCTGAACCAGCCATGCCGTATTCAAAAATGACGATTCCTTACCGCGCGGGCTCTGAACAATATTTTGTAACAAGCCAACATCAGAGAACATGGCCAGCCCCATCTGAATCACTGTGACCACGGCCATTAGGCCAAACATATCAGGGATCAAGAGTCTGGTTAGGATCAGATTACTGCCAAAACGCAATAGCTGAGAAAAGATAAAGCCACCAGCTACCCAGCCACCAGCATTGACCATGCGGTTTCTCAAACTTTCTGTGTTTTCTTCTTTTGAATTATTTGGATGCTCTTTCTTGTCCACCTGAACTTCAACCCATCACATGCTTGAATTTCATTCGTCTTTGTGAAATTGCGTCTTTACAATCTGCCTCATAGCAAATAAAATCAAATAGATAAATAATCATATGGAAAAACTCATCTGAAATACCCGTTACGTGTTTTACCCGCAGCTACAGAATACAACACAACAGCATTTGCACCAATGCTGGAATCATCTCCGATAAGAACATCTTCCAAAATTTAACTCCCAATCCAATCATAACGTTTACGCTAATGGTTGCAGAAGATTGCTCTGTTTTTTTACCCGAGTTCATCTATCCCCTTGCAAACCTGCTGCTCATAGCTGTCACCTAAATCCTGCAACTAACTGAAACGACAGACAAAAAGATAGATTGCCCCATGAATTAGAGGCTCAAACAAAAAAACGAAGGAATCACCTTTTCAGAGGGTAACGCTAAATCAAACCCCGCCCGCAAGTCCACCTGAAAAGTAATCCCAATATACGGGCCAGAACCCCCCCATGCTGGACTGGTTCCAATCTTGAAATTCCTTGCTCTTTTAAAATTCTAGTGCGTCAATATCAACAAGAGAGCCTCTCAATTTATCATTATAATCTGTTTGAAGGCCATTGATGCTACGTTCCGCATTACTTGAAGGATGTAACGGAAAGAAAACGGCGTCACCTTGTTGGTATTGGCCTGTTTGGTTCCAGCTATACCGGTTTGGATTATGGAGACGCATGTATTATCTTTTAGCACTTGCTTCAATGATATCTTGACTCCGACCAAGAAGAGCACCAAAGATCAAAAACGTCCAG
>CAZKUH010000282.1:0-4074 GCA_964555895.1 uncultured Enterobacterales bacterium | reverse complement strand
AGGTGATGGACAATTACCCATTCCAAACGATTTATTGTTTGGCGGAACACTGGATTTAACTTTAAATATTCCTGTGGTTGATGCGCTGGATGAATCCGATCCCAAAGTTGCTCTCAATTCATTAGATGGCTGGTCGGCCGTTGCGCCTTTCGCTATTGCCTTCCGTAATAGAGATAATAATGGTACCGATCTGGACCCATCCACCATTATTCCAGGGCAAACTATTAAGATTTTTGAGGTGAGCGTACTGCGTCCTGATGTTTTACCGGGAATTATTGCACCCACCGGACCCGTGACAGGCATTGTTAAAGAACTGGTTCCAGGTGTTGATTTTTTTGCAACCTACGCTGGGCCTTTATCCGTTGGCATTTTACCCTTGAAACCCTTCACCCCTCAAGCCACTTATATGGTGGTGGTTACCAATGGTATGAAGGACACCAATGGTCAGCCCCTAGTTGTTGATTTCCAATATAGCTACACTAAAACGGCTAATCCTTTATCGGGTGCTCTAGCAGGGCTTGAACCGGTAAGACAATTAGTCAACGCCATGGAAAATGCCGCAGCCACAGCAGGCGTGGACAAATCCACTATCGTGCTCAGTTATCAATTTACCGTACAATCTGTGGGTAATGTTATCTCCTCAGCGAAAGCATTTTATCTGGACTTCCCAGCCGCATTCCTCAACACAGTGCCGGCAACAAGTTTTAGTAGCTTACTGACTGATACCACACCATTTACCGGGATTGGAGCTGCCGATCTCTACAAAGGTCAGATCACCAATAATTATTATCTGTCGGCTCCGAGTGCAAATGATCCCACTGCTATTTTGACTAAACACTGGACTGCCGCTGATATGGTTCCAAACGGTCAAGGTGGTATGGTGGCTAATCCTGGTGCTGGGGGCAATTTAACTTACGCCAATAAATTACCACAGGTTACAGGCCAGGAAACCGTGCCCTTATTAGTTTCCTATCCTAAAGCTGCGCTTTGTGCAAAACCGGCTGCTGGTTACCCAGTGATGATCTTCCAACACGGCATTACCGCCAATAGAACCAACATTCTTGGTATAGCAGATACCATGGCTGCACCACCTGCCTGTACGGCAGTTGTCGCTATGGATTTACCCTTACATGGAATTGATGTAAACAATGCCGTGAACCAGGGCTTAATCGCGGCAAGTCAAGGCGCCGTGAGTATTTTTGCTGGTTATGATCAAAGCACCGTCCATGAAAGAACTTTTGGGGTGGATTTCGTTGACAATACCACCGGTGCTCCTGGGCCAGACGGTATTCCAGACAAATCGGGTGCTCATACCATCAACCTGGCCAACTTACAGGTCACCAGAGATAATACCAAAGAAGGCATAATGGATTTGCTGAGTTTGGCAAGAGCAATACCTGCGATGGATATTGACGGTGATGGCACCCCCGATCTGGATTCTGCCCAGATCAGTTTTCTGGGACATTCGCTGGGTGGCATTGTGGGTTCAAGTTTTGTGGCTTATGCGGATAATATAAAATCAGCCATTTTTGCTAATCCGGGTGGAGGCATTGCCAAAATGCTTGATGCATCACTGGCATTTGGCCCTGTCATCCGTGCCGGACTCACGGCAGCAGGCATAGATGTAAACGGCCCGGAATACCAGGCATTTTTGTTTGCAACACAAACCGTGATCGATTCAAGCGATCCTCTGGGTACTTCTTTCATCGCCATATCTAATGATATACCGACCTTGATGTTTCAGGTGAAAAATGACGCAGTAGTTCCCAATTCAGTTGCTACAGCACCCTTATCCGGAACCGAACCCATGGCTGCGGCTCTGGGCTTAACTACAGTCAGCGCTACAAATGCTGGCGATACCGTTGTTGGCTCCAGATTATTTACCAAATTAAACGGGGGTTTACATTCATCCTTATTGACGCCGAATGATGCGACTGGTGCACCAACCATGTTGCCATACACTACAGAAATGCAAAGTGAAATTGTCAGCTTTGTTCTTTCAGGTGGAACCTCTGTTACAGTAGGGGATCCAGCCTTACTGGAATAAATTATTTGATCTATAAAAAAACCGCTCAAATGAGCGGTTTTTTTATATCTGAGTGCGGTAAAATACCCATAATCAGCGCTTTAATAATCTCTGCGTGTTGAAAGAGAAAGTGCCAGCGTATTTCCATCAACTTGTTCTAATTCTCCACCCATTGGAACTCCCTGTGCAATACGCGTAACTCTTGCGGCAGTATGCTGGGCCATTTGATAAATATAATGGCAGGTCGCATCTCCTTCCACTGTGGCGCTGAGTGCCAGAATTATTTCATCAGGTGGTTCTTTTTGCAGTAAAACAGTTAACTCATTCAGACCGATATCATTGGGGCCAATCCCGTCAAGTGGAGAGAGATGCCCCATCAGCACAAAATAAACGCCACTAAAACCTGCCGTTTGTTCAATTGCCTGAACATCAGAAGGGGTTTCAACAATACACAATTGTCGTTTATCTCTTTTAGGATTTGCACAAAGTTGACAAAGGTCATTTTCGGTAAAAGTACGGCAACGATTACAGTGTGCGATCTTCTCCATCGCCTGCAACAACTTTTCTGCAAGTCTGGATGCGCCTTGACGATTTCTTTCAAGAAGCTGATAAGTCATTCTGCTGGCAGATTTTGGTCCAACCCCGGGCAGACATTTAAAGGCTTCAATCAATTCTCTGATAAGTGGACTTTGCGACATGATAATATACCCGTGCTACTTGAAAATTTATTAAAAAACTTAGTCTGCAGCGGTGATTGTCAAAAAGGAAGTTTAAACCCTGGCGGGAGGTTTAAACCGTCGGTCAGGCCCGACATACCCTGCTGTGATTTTTGTTCCACTTTTCTTACTGCATCATTTACCGCAGCTGCGATTAAATCCTCAAGAATTTCTTTATCTTCAGTTAATAATGAATCATCAAGCGTTACTCTTTTGACGTCATGACGCCCCGTCATAACGATCTTGACCATACCACCACCACTCTCACCTAAGACTTCCATATTGGCAACTTCCTGTTGCATTTGTTTCATCTTTTCCTGCATTTGTTGAGCCTGTTGCATCAGGTTTCCCAGACCACCTTTCATGTTGACCTCATTTTTATTTGATAAAGTTTGTATGTTCTCATTGTTTGGCCAATTGTTTACTATAGGGTAAATTCTTGTCCTCATTATTCATACTTTCAGGAATCTTAGCTGCAAGTGGATGAATAGAACGCGGGCGTATTTTAGCATCAAATTTATGCAAAATATCCTGTACCATGGCATCATTTTCAATTTCAGCTTCAGCATCTAATTGTCGTTGCTCTTGCTGTTTTAGCTGTATTTCTCTGGCACTGTCACTTTTTGCCTGGTTGGTATTTTTTGTATCAATTTCAACCGTTAATTTTTGTGCTAAAAGCTTTTCAAGTTCAACACGAATCTGACCGATGCGTTCATCAGTTATTGCTTGTTTAGGAAAATTTACACAACATAAACTCAGTGTGGAAATCCTCTCATTTTTTTTGAAAGACTCAAAATGACAATTGATAATAAGCTGGCGAGTCATACCCTGCACATTCATTTTCTCTGAAATTTCTGGCCAATTGTTTTCATCAATCAAGTGCGTTGAAACAGCTCGTGGTAGTTGGCGTGCTGGCTCATCAGAAAGAGTTTCTAATGTCGTAGACACTGTTTTTAAAGTCTGTTCGGCATAAATAGGTGGAACAACATCATTAACTTCATCGGCTGGCAGCTCGACCTTGCAGGTTTGATTAATATTTTCATCATTATTATCAGATTGAGGAATGGCAGATGATACTTGCTTTAGCTGATTTTCATGGCGGTCTGTTTTTTGTTCAATTGCTGGTTGCATTATGGATGCGTCTGATTCAGCGGTAGCCACAACCCCTGCTGAAGGCTGTTTGTTAGCTGGAGACTCTTTACTGGTTGAAGACTCCTTACTGGTTGAAGACTCCTTACTGGTTGAAGACTCTTTACCAACTGAAGGTTCATTTCCAGTCAAAGGTTTTTCGTCAACTTTGGCTTTTACTGTTGTGGTCTGATCGGTGGTGAT
>CAZKUH010000281.1:0-4079 GCA_964555895.1 uncultured Enterobacterales bacterium | reverse complement strand
ATGAATATTGCGGCCATGGTATAGGGAGGGTTTTTCATGAAGATCCACAGGTTTTGCATTATGGTCATGCCGGTACGGGTGCTGTTTTAAAAGAAGGTATGTGTTTTACCATTGAACCCATGATCAATACCGGGAAACGATTTATTTCCCAACTGCCTGATAACTGGACGGTCATCACCAAAGATCGCTCACTCTCCGCACAGTGGGAGCATACCCTGCTGGTGACGGCTGATGGTTGTGAAGTTCTGACCCTTAGAAAGGGTGAAAACCTTGTTGGCTAAATCTTTTGCCTCCTGGCGACTTGAATTAAAACAGCTACCGTCATTAACTACAGGTGATACCAGCCCCCTTTCACTGAAAGCTTTTCTGGAAACAGCAAAAAAGCATATCGCGCAAGCTTTTATCAAAGGCGCTAATATAGAAAAATTGGTTCAAGCCCAGTCAAGAGTCGTTGATCAACTTCTTTATCATCTTTGGACTGCACTCATCATAAGTCACCGACCTGCGTGGTCGTTGGTAGCAGTTGGCGGTTATGGTCGAGCAGAACTTCATCCAGGTTCGGATATAGACTTGATGATTCTGATAGATCAAAACCATGATGTAGCTGATCAGGAATTAATCAGCCACTTTATTACCCTCATCTGGGATAGTGGTTTGGAACTTGGGCACAGTGTCAGAACATTGGAAGATTGTGTTTCTCAAGCAAAAAATGATATCACCGTGGCAACAAATTTAATGGAAGCCAGATTAATCGCAGGCTCGCCATTACTTTTTGACGAAATGCGTCATCGCACCGGCCCTAAAAAAATCTGGTCGGGAAAATCATTTTACCAGGCAAAGATCGCTGAACAAAAAAAACGTCATAAACATTTTTTCAGCAGCTCGTATTCTTTAGAGCCAAATTTAAAAGAAAGCCCAGGAGGTTTGAGAGATATCCAGGTTATTGGGTGGGTGGCCAAAAGACATTTTCAGGTAGATAGCCTACTGGCTCTGGCCTCTTTTGGGTTTTTAACGCCAGGGGAAATAAAATCATTGGAAAGTTGTTTGCACTTTCTCTGGAAAGTACGTTTTGCTTTGCATTACGTTGCTGGAAGGAGAGAAGATCGGCTTGTTTTTGACCATCAGGGTGCTGTGGCTGCATTGTTAGGTTACGGCAAGGCTCGTGAAAAAAATTCTGTAGAACAGTTAATGAAAGAATATTATCGTAAAGTTCTCCGTATCCGTGAACTTAACGAAATGTTATTACAGCTTTTTAACCAGGCTATTTTGGCCACCACGGAAAATTTGGATATAACCGTTATAGACGCGAATTTTCACATTAAAGGAAAATTTATTGAAGTCACAAACGAAGAAGTTTTTAAATCCGAGCCTTCGAATATTTTAAGATTATTCGTTCATCTGGCAGATCATCCTGAACTCAGAGGGATTCGTGCTGAATCTATTAGGTTATTGCAAAACTCGCTGCCTTTAATAAACGAGAAATTTAGAAACGACCCAGTTAACAAACAATTATTCCTCTCTTTACTCAGCCAGCATGGCGGCATTAATCACGCCTTTGTGTTTCTCAAACGTTATGGTGTCTTAAAAAGATACTTACCAGTTTACGCACGAATTGTAGGTCAAATGCAATTTGATCTATTTCATATTTATACCGTTGATGAACACACTTTGTTTCTCATGAAAAACATCGCGCGTTTTTCTATAAAGGAAGAAAATGCCCCCTTCCCCTTGTGTAGTACCATTACCCAACAGATGAAACGCCCGGAAATAATCTATATTGCCGCTTTATTTCATGATATAGGTAAAGGTCGAGGTGGAGATCATTCAGCATTAGGTGCCATTGATGCTCGAACTTTTTGTCTGGAACATGGTTTACCCATTGAAGATGCCGAATTAATTAGTTGGCTGGTGCTCAATCATCTAGTGATGTCGATGGTGGCACAAAGAAAAGACATTTCTGATCCTGAGGTCATCGCGCAATTTGCTGCAACCATGCAAGAGACCAGAAGACTCGATTTACTCTATGTGTTGACAGTTGCTGACATCAGAGCCACAAACCCGACATTATGGAATGGTTGGAAGGATGGTTTGTTAAAAGAACTTTACCTAAGAACAAAAGACTGGCTTAAAAGCCCAGAGAAACGACTTCTCGATCGTTCAGAGTTTGCCGCACAAAATAAAAAAGAAGCACACCAATTGTTACTGGGAAGAAATATCCCGGAAAAATTTCTTGATGAAATTGCCGCCATTACTGATAACAGTTATTTTCAAAAATATTCGGCAAATCAGGTTGCCTGGCACATCCAGTCTCTTTATGAATTCAATACTCAAACCGATACTTTACTCTCAACATTACCGCTGATTAAAATCAGACGCCATCCAAACGATGGAGCCAGTGAGATATTTATTTATTGTAAAGATAGAAAAGGTTTGTTTTCTGATATTTGTCAGTCGTTATTTGAACATCAGCTTAATATTGTTAATTCAACCATACATACTTTAAATGATGGTTTTTGCATTGATACTTTTATCGTCCTCGAGCTTGATGGTAAACCTTTAAGCAGCAGCAGAAGAAATCAATTGATAGTAAAATCTCTGGCACAAAAGCTCAACCATCCAGCAAGTACCAAACGCGTTCTTAAAGCACCAAACAATTACAAACACTTTTTGATCGAAACCCGTTTTAAATTCCATTCAAAAGAAAACCAGAAGTATCTCGAACTTGAATTGGTTACATTGGACAAACCAGGTTTGCTGGCTCACCTGGGGTCTATATTTAATCACTTGGATATTCGCTTGCATGGCGCCAAGATCGCGACATTCGGTGAAAGAACTGAAGATTTATTCCTAGTCACGCTACCAAAAAAATACCCTGCTGAAAGAAAAAACTTTAAAAAGATTGAAAAATTACTCACCAAAGAACTGGAAATATTAAATTAATATGAAAAATTTATTAAAGAATACCATCGAAGATGCCTTTGAAAACCGTGCCCGTTTGACGCCAAATACAGCGAGCGTAGAGATCCAACAAGCGGTAACAGCAGTGCTGTCATCTCTGGACAATGGCAGCCTGAGAGTGGCAGAGCATGATGGTGAACAATGGCAAGTCAATCAATGGATAAAAAAAGCCGTGTTACTCTCTTTCCGACTTCAGCAAAACAGGGTCATGCGCGCTGGAGAATTTGCTTTTTATGATAAAATCGAACCTAAATTTTCATCAGCAGATCCAGAAAAATTAATCAACTCAGCAGCCAGAATTGTGCCACCCGCTATGGCACGCTATGGATGTTACCTCGCACCTGATGTAGTGATGATGCCAAGCTACGTCAATATTGGTGCTTATGTAGATTCCGGCAGCATGATTGACACTTGGGCAACGGTAGGCTCTTGTGCACAAATAGGAAAAAATGTTCATCTTTCAGGGGGGGTAGGCATCGGCGGTGTGCTCGAACCTTTACAAGCCAATCCCACCATCATCGAAGACAACTGTTTTATCGGGGCACGCTCTGAAGTCGTCGAAGGGGTCATTGTCGAACGGGGTTCGGTTATTTCGATGGGGGTATTCCTTGGACAATCTACAAAAATATATCATCGAGAAAGCGGCCAAATCAGTTATGGCAGAATACCTGCAGGTTCAGTCGTCGTCGCTGGGTCATTACCATCCAAAGATAAAAGTCATAGTTTATATTGTGCTGTTATCGTAAAAACCGTCGATGAAAAAACCTTGCAAAAAGTCGGTATCAATAACTTATTAAGAATGAGTGATGAGGATGCATAACGAGCATGGTAAAATGATTGAACTTTTCGGCATCAAAAATTGTGACAAGGTGCGTGCGGCACGAAAATGGTTGAAAATACACCATGTCGCCTACAAATTTCGGGATATCAGAGAACAACCCGTATCTCGTGAAACCTGGGGCACATGGCTTGGTTTCTGGGGAATCGAAAAACTCATCAATAACAGAAGCACCTCATGGAAACAATTATCGACCGAACAAAAAACCACTTTAAATATTGATAAAGCCAGCGATTTGCTCGCCACTGCGGAAACTTTGATGAAGCGCCCCCATTTAATCATT
>CAZKUH010000280.1:0-4086 GCA_964555895.1 uncultured Enterobacterales bacterium | reverse complement strand
CCCGAGCTTCCTGTGGCCGTAGGCGTCGCGCTCGTGGCTCTCGTACACCATGTCCGCTGTCAAACGCGCAATATCGTTCTTTTGGAAAAATGCGCCGAGTTCAACCAAAAATGAAAGCGCTTAAAGAGCGCTTTGGGGATGATCGGCAAAAAATGGGTCAGGAAACCATGAAGTTGTATAAAAAAGAAGGGGTGAATCCTTTAGGGGGATGTTTGCCTCTTCTTATACAGATGCCGGTTTTCTATGCTTTATATTGGGTGTTGATGGAGTCAGTTGAAATAAGGCAGGCACCATTCGTCTTCTGGATCCAGGATCTGTCATTGAAAGATCCTTTGTATATATTACCCATTCTGATGGGGCTTTCAATGTGGTTTACGCAGAAAATGCAACCTACTGCTGCCAGCATGGATCCAATGCAACAAAAAATAATGCAGTTTATGCCGGTGTTAATGACGGTGTTTTTCTTCTTTTTCCCGGCAGGTTTAGTGTTGTATTGGGTGGTGAATAATAGCTTAACAATCGTACAGCAAACCTATGTAACCAAAAAAATGGAAAAAGAAGAGCTAGCAAAAAAAGCAAAAAAATGATTAAAAGTGACACCATCGTAGCTCAGGCAACCTCGCCTGGGCGTGCTGGTGTTGGCATTATTCGCATCTCTGGTCCAGCAACCAAAAAAATAGCCAACAAAATTCTTGGAAAGAAAATCCCCATAAGACAAGCTTGTTATCTATCGTTCAAAAACAAACAACAACAAACCATCGATCAAGGTATTGCGCTGTTGTTTGAAAGCCCTCACAGTTTTACCGGAGAAGATGTTCTTGAATTACAAGGACATGGTGGACCGGTCGTTTTGGACTTGTTGCTTCAAGAGGTGTTAAATTTGGGCGCCCGAATCGCGCGGCCGGGTGAGTTTAGCGAAAGAGCTTATTTAAATGAAAAAATGGATCTGGTTCAAGCGGAAGCGATAGCGGATCTAATCAATGCATCATCAGTACAAGCAGCTAAATCTGCAGTGAGTTCGCTACAAGGCGACTTTTCTACAGCAATTAATGTGTTGGTGGACGGGTTAATTCGATTAAGAATGTACGTTGAGGCAGCAATAGACTTTCCCGAGGAAGAAGTGGATTTTTTGTCAGAAGGAAAGGTTGAAAAAAAACTTCAACAGTTAATGGCGCAATTAAACAAAATTTCTTTCCAGGCAAAACAAGGTGCTTTATTAAAAGATGGCCTCAAAATAGTGATAGCTGGAAAACCGAATGCGGGAAAATCCAGCCTGTTGAATCTATTAGCGCAAAGGGAAAGTGCCATCGTAACGCCAGTTCCAGGGACGACTCGAGACTTGTTAAAGGAACATATTTTATTAGAAGGTATCCCGCTACACATCGTAGATACCGCAGGTTTAAGAGAAAGTGAAGATGAAGTCGAAAAAATAGGAATAGCGCGCGCTTGGCAGGAAATTAAAAAAGCAGATCTACTGCTTTTTGTCGTAGATGCAACAGATAAAGTGACAGGAAGTTTTGAGATCGTCGATCTTTGGCATGATCTTACGCACGAAAAATGGCCGGAAATACCAGCATTGGTGGTAATAAACAAAATTGATTTAACCAATAAAAAGAGCAAGTTGACTGCCAAAACAACCACAAAACACCAAGGCAGCACACAAGTGTTAGTCAGTATTAAAGAAAAACAAGGGATACCAACTCTGATTACAGAAATCAAAAACAAAGTGGGTTTTCAACAAACAGAACAAGGGGTGTTTTTGGCAAGACGACGACATTTAACGGCTTTAGCGCAAGCAAGGAAAGCCCTCACAGAAGGGTTGGAGCAAATGCAAAAATACCAAGCGAGTGAGTTATTGGCAGAAGAGCTGCGAATAGCGCAAGAAGCCCTCAACCAAATTACTGGTAGCTACACGGCTGATGATTTGCTTGGCGAAATATTCTCCAGTTTTTGTATCGGCAAATAACACAAAAACAAAGCACTTTGTGGTTTTTATTATCTCACTTTAAATATAGAGAAAAGGAAGCCGTGCAAATCAGCAGTCGAACAACAAATACTTGTTTTGAGTAAAAACTGTTCAAATTTTCACCATAAACCTGTAAGATCGCTACCCTTTTTAAATTCATTGGTGTAGAAGCCGGATTATGCAATATTCAGAGGATTTTGATGTCATTGTGGTTGGTGGTGGACACGCGGGAACTGAAGCGGCATTAGCTTCAGCTCGAACCGGTGCTCGCACATTACTGATTACGCATAATATTGAAACATTAGGTCAGATGTCATGTAATCCGGCGATTGGCGGTATTGGTAAAGGACATCTGGTAAAAGAAATAGACGCCCTTGGCGGTGTGATGGCAAAAGCCATTGATAAAGCGGGGATTCATTTTCGGATCTTAAACGCAAGTAAAGGTCCCGCGGTCAGGGCAACCCGCGCCCAGGCAGACCGGGCCTTATATAAAGCGGAGATCCGTTATGCGCTGGAAAACCAGCCACATTTAAACCTGTTTCAACAAGCAGTGGATGATTTAATTGTTGAAAAAAATAAAGTAACCGGCATCGTTACACAAATAGGTTTAAAGTTTAAAGCAAAAACCGTGATTTTGACCGTAGGCACCTTTTTAGGTGGAAAAATCCATATTGGAGAAAGCCAGTTTTCTGGAGGAAGAGCCGGCGATCCTCCGGCCATAGCTTTAGCACAGAGATTAAGGGAATATCCTTTTCGGGTTGAACGCTTAAAAACGGGAACGCCACCACGATTAGATGCTCGATCGATTAATTTTTCTGAGCTGGAAGAACAAACCGGTGATACGCCTGTTCCAGTATTTTCCTTTAATGGCAAGCGACAACACCACCCCAAACAAATCAGCTGTTTTATAACCTACACCAATCCGGAAACCCATAAAATTATTACAGCCGGCATGGATAGATCGCCACTTTTTAGCGGCGTTATTCAAGGTGTGGGGCCAAGATATTGTCCCTCCATTGAAGATAAAGTGGTGAGATTTTCACAAAGAGATGGACACCAAATTTTTATCGAACCGGAAGGCCTAAAAACTCACGAAGTATATCCCAATGGAATTTCAACAAGCTTACCGTTTGATGTACAGCAGGATTTTTTAAGATCAATAGCAGGTTTTGAAAACGTTGTCATGACGCGACCCGGTTATGCTATTGAATATGATTTTTTTGACCCCAGAGAATTAAAAAGCTCGTTAGAAACCAAACATATTCAAGGATTGTTTTTTGCCGGACAAATTAATGGCACCACAGGTTACGAAGAAGCAGCAGCACAAGGGCTGATAGCGGGGTTAAACGCATCGCTTTTAGTGAGAAAAAAACCCGCCTGGACACCTGGGAGAGAAACTGCCTACATTGGCGTAATGATTGACGATTTAATCACCAGAGGAACGCAGGAACCTTACAGAATGTTTACCAGTAGAGCGGAATATCGCCTGTTGTTAAGAGAGGATAACGCCGATCTTCGGCTCACCGAAAAAGCGCGAGAACACGGCTTGGTGGGACAAACACAATGGCAGAATTTTCAACTGAAAAAAGCGGCCATCGATCAGGGCATGCAAACACTGAAAGAGCATGTTGTTCATGTACAATCACCGGCAGCAAAAAAGCTGGAAAAGAAGTTGGATAATCCTCTGAGTCGCGAATATCGTTTGCTAGAATTATTAAAAAGACCAGAAATTTCCATCAATGATTTTAAAAACCTGCCAGATTTAAACTGGCAGGTTGATCTAGAGGCAGCAAACCAACAAATTGAGATACAGGTTAAATATGCTGGCTATATTGAAAGGCAGCAACAGGAAATAAAAAAACTACAAAAAAGTGAAAAAACCGCAATCCCGGCAGACTTAAAGTATGCAAAAATATCCGGGTTATCCACAGAAGTCGTACAGAAATTAACTCAACAAAAACCGCAAACTATCGGTCAAGCATCAAGAATTTCTGGTATAACACCTGCAGCCATTTCCATACTTTTGGTTACACTAAAAAAGCAAAAGCTGTTAGAAAAACAGTTAAAACAACCTGATAATAAAAAGAGCGCATGAAAAAGCCCATGATTGCTGAACAAAT
>CAZKUH010000279.1:0-4094 GCA_964555895.1 uncultured Enterobacterales bacterium | reverse complement strand
TTAGTCTCTGCAACGGCTTCATATTCCAAACCCAAGTCATCACAAAGGGTCTGCAACAACTCAACCGCTGTTAATTTTGGGTTTAAAATAAAGGCAATGTCGGTATTTTGAGGAAGTTGTTCGAGCAAGCATCGACAAACGGTGGTTTTCCCCGTGCCAACTTCACCGGTCAATAAAACGAAACCGCCACTCTCACCCACCCCGAAAACCAGATGAGCCAAGGCTTCTCTGTGTCGTTCACTCATAAATAAATATTTAGGATTAGGCGCAATGGTAAATGGGCGCTCGGAAAATCCAAAGTAATCGCAATACATATTAAGTTGTTACGCAAATTCCTGAATCAGGTTAAAATAGCACCCGAAACAATTCGTGTGCTGGATTATGTGTTAGCCATAATATACACGATCATGCAAAATTGAAATGGTGGAACTGTAAAGATTGAATAAATTACTCAATATCCCCAATACCGAGATTTATCTGGTAGGCGGAGCTGTCAGAGATGAACTCCTTGGTCTCGAAGTTGGCGATAAAGACTGGGTTGTTGTGGGTGCCACGCCAGAGCAAATGCTCGCTCATGGATTTACCGTTGTGGGTAAAGACTTCCCAGTTTTCCTGCACCCACAGAGCAAAGAAGAATATGCTCTGGCGCGTACCGAACGAAAAACAGCAAAGGGCTATCGGGGTTTTCAATTTAATGCCTCAACCCAAACCCGCCTAGAAGACGATTTAATTCGGCGAGATCTAACTATCAATGCTATTGCCAAAAATAACACGGGCCAGTTAATCGATCCTTTTGGTGGAAAGAAAGATCTACAGCAAAAAGTTTTACGTCATATCTCAACAGCTTTTGTTGAAGATCCGGTGAGAATATTAAGAATCGCCAGATTCGCTGCCAGATTTTCTTATTTAGGATTCACCATCGCTAATGAAACCCTGGCTCTGATGAAACAAATGGTCTTTAACGGTGAAGTGGATTCCCTGGTAGCAGAACGTGTCTTTAAAGAATTCAACCAGGCATTAAAAGAACAGTCTCCCCAGGTTTTTATTCGGGTACTCAAAGACTGTGGCGCACTTAAAATTTTATTCCCGGAAATCGACATACTCTTCGGTATTCCAAACCCGGCGCGTTGGCATCCCGAAATTGATACCGGCATTCATACTTTGATGGTGCTGGAAAGCTGTGCCAGACTGACACAAGATCCGGCAACTCGTTTTGCTGCACTTTGCCATGATTTGGGCAAGGGACTGACTCCACGCCAGCAATGGCCCAGCCATAAAGGCCATGAAAAAGCCGGCGTTACTGTAATAAAAAAACTTTGTCAACGCATGAAAGCACCACGACAATGGTGTGAACTCGCCTGTTTGAGTAGTGAATTTCATTTACACGTTCATCGTCTATTAGAAATGAAGTCACAAACTATCGTCACGACATTGGAAAAACTGGATGCTTTTCGTCGCCCTGAGCGCTTCGAACAATTTTTAATTACCTGTGAAGCAGATTCCACCGGCCGTCGAGGTTGGCAGAAAAAACCTTATCCTCAACGACAACAATTTAGCCAGTTAAGTGAGGCCGCAACAAATATTGATAGTAAAACCATCATTCAGCAATGTACAAATACCGCTCAAATTTCGCAACGGATCCATAAATCAAGAGTCCATGCAGTAGAAAAAAAACGTTTGGACTTTCTCACAAACGTTGAATATTTCAACACGGTGAATGACGACTTGTCCAAATAGACAATTTGAGCAGATATCTCACCAATTTACCAAAGGAACATTATTATGGCTTTTATAGAAACAATTTCTCCAGAAAATGCGGAGGGTGAATTACAGCAGATCTATGAAGCAGTTCTAAAAAGTCGTGGTCAGGTAGCGGAAGTATTGATGTTACATAGTTTAAATCCTGCATCTCTAACCAATCACCTCGATCTTTACATGACATTGATGTTTGCTAAATCGCCACTTAAGCGAAAAATCAGAGAAATGATTGCCGTCGTCGTCTCTAAAGCAAATAATTGTGAATATTGTCAGGTACACCATGCCGAAGCGTTAAATAATTTTTGGAAAGATGATAACCGTATCAATAAATTACGTCAGGATTATCAACAGGCCAATTTGGATAAAAAAGAATTGGTACTGGCAGATCACGCTTGGAATATGACGAAAAACCCCGCCTATGCTACTCAGGAAATAATCGATAACATTCGCCGTGCAGGGTGGAATGATCGCGCAATACTGGACGCAAACATGATTATCAGTTACTTTAACTTTGTTAACAGAATGGTGCTGGGCTTGGGTGCCAACCTGGAATCTCATCAAGGCAAAGGGTTCGACTATGAATAACATAAAATTAAAAACAATATTTTTTTCATTGCTTTTGTTCAGGGTTGCCAGCATACCTGTGTTTGCCGGTACTGTTTTGACTCCCAATAATCTTCTTAAAGCGAAAGTAAGTAAGTGCTTATTAATCACAAATATAAAAGGTTATACAGCCGTAGTAAATAGCAAGAAACTCAACACTTTCTCCTGGTTAGCCATCAATAACGGTAAAATAATTGCGGTCGGAAAACATCAAAAATTTAATTCGGCCCTAAAAGACTATCAACAATGCAACAAAAAAGATGCACAAGGCAAAGTGATGCTACCAGGACTCACCGATGCTCATGGTCATGTCCTAGGATTGGCAAAAGAACTGTCTCAGGTAAACTTACGTGGCATTAAATCACTCGCCAAAACCGTACAAAAGGTGATCATTTTCGCCAAAGAAAACCCACAGCAAAACTGGATTTTAGGTCGAGGGTGGAACCAGGTATTGTGGCAAAAAAAAGTATTCCCGCATAAATCTGATTTGGATGAATTTATCAGTAATAAACCCGTAGTACTTTCCAGAGTCGATGGCCATGCAGTTTGGTTAAATTCAAAAGCCCTGGAGATGGTCAACATAGACCGTAATACCAAAAGCCCCAAAGGCGGTCAGATTGTCAAAGATAAAAATGGCGAACCCACGGGTGTTTTAATTGATAATGCGACCGACTTAATCAGGGAGCATATCCCGCAACTCACTTCAGAACAAAAGCAATATGCGTTGAATAAAGCTTTTAAGTTATTACTTTCTCTCGGTATAACGGGCGTACATGATGCGGGTATCAGTCAATGGATGTTCGATTTTTATAAAAATCAGGCCGCCGCTCATACTCTACCCGTGAGAATTTATGCCATGCTTTCCGGTAGTTCTAAAAACCTCAACAACTGGTTGGAAGCTGGTATTTACCACGACAAGGATGACTTTCTGCTGGTGAGAAGTATAAAATTGTATGCCGATGGTGCTTTAGGCTCTAGAGGTGCAGCATTGCTCAAGCCTTATAGTGACGATCCGCATAATAAAGGCTTATTATTGACTCAACCTGAGAAATTATTTCAGCTCACCAAAAATATTATTAGCCACGGTTTTCAAGTGAATGTTCACGCCATAGGCGATCGAGGTAACCGTTTGGTGCTCGATACTTTCGAAAAAGTGTTTAATCTCATTGGTGGAGAAAACTTAAGGAATCGAATTGAACATGCGCAGATTGTAGATTTGAAAGACATCCCCCGGTTCAAAAAACTGAATATTATTGCATCCATGCAACCCACACACGCCACCAGCGACATGAACATGGCGGCTGATCGACTGGGTAAAGACAGACTTCAAGGAGCATACGCCTGGCGCAAGTTTTTAAAACAAGGAACAGTTTTAGCTTCAGGGTCAGATTTCCCAGTGGAATATGCCAATGCCTTCTATGGTATTTTCTCAGCGGTAACGCGACAAGATCACCACAACAAGCCTAAAGGTGGTTGGTTACCAAGTGAAAAATTAACCCCGAGTGAAGCACTGAGGAGTTTCACGCTTAATGCCGCCTATGCGTCTTTCCAGGAAAATGTTCTGGGTTCGTTGGAAATAGGCAAATGGGCTGATTTCATCTTGATTGATACCGATATTATCAACGGAAAACCAGCAAACATATGGAAAACAAAAGTTCTGGAAACATGGATTGCAGGTCGTAAAGTTTACCAACGCTGACGCTTATCCAGCGGGTCTTGACTAATAGCAAATA
>CAZKUH010000278.1:0-4099 GCA_964555895.1 uncultured Enterobacterales bacterium | reverse complement strand
TAGACTGAAAGACTGCACTAAACCTATCGGCGTTTTATTGATTGTGGCACAATGCCTGTGTGAGAATCCAGACAAAGAACCCGTTGATGTGATTTTTGGTCTCATCATACCCGATCAAGGTGCTGAAAATTCTTGTGAAGAACATACTTGTTTGTTAAAAAGTATTTCATCACTGGCTGATGCCCCAGAAGCATTAAAAATATTGCGTACCGAGAAAGATGCGCATAAACTATTCAGATGGCTCAAAACCACTAACCCTCTTTTGGCGGAAATTTTAACATGAGATTAATTGTGATCAGCGGAAGATCTGGCTCAGGCAAGAGTCTCGCACTACACACCATGGAAGACCAGGGCTTTTATTGTATAGATAACCTGCCCGCCGATTTATTATCCAGCGTGTTAAAAAAAATAAGTCATGATTATGATGACGTCGCTGTAGGAATTGATGCACGCAGTGTCAGTTCTGATCTATCCAGTTTCCATAAAATTCGCACAAAAATTGCCGCTTCCGGTTGGGATATTGATGTCATCTTTTTCGATGCCGACAATTTAACCTTAATGAAAAGATTTAGCGAAACCAGAAGAAGACATCCACTCACCCATGATGGATTATCTCTGCAACAAGCCATCGAAAAGGAGCGGCTGTTACTCGAACAGGTCGCCATGGATGCCGACCTGATTATTGATACCAGCAAGCTCACTCCTAACCAGCTTAAAGAGCTATTAATTAACCGCCTCAGTAACGATGGTTCAGTTGGTATGGATTTACTCTTTGAATCGTTTGGTTTTAAACACGGTATCCCAACTGACGCAAATTATGTCTTTGATGCCCGCTGTCTACCTAACCCCTACTGGGATAAAAAATTAAGACCCTTCTCAGGACTGGATGAACCCGTTATAAATTTTTTCAGCGACCAACCGCTGGTGTTGGAATTTATCTGGCAGATCAAAATATTTCTTCAAACCTGGATGCCTCGATTTGAAGCAGAAAATCGCTCTTATATGACTATCGCTATCGGCTGTACGGGTGGCCAACATCGCTCGGTTTATGTTTCTGAACAACTCGCCGCCTATTTTCAGCAATCTTTCAAGCAGGTTAAAGTACACCATCGTGAAATGATGCAGAAGATTGATTAACGCCAGCTATCTTTCATACCCAAAGTCTTTGCACTTCTATTAATTCCTCACAAATTAAATACCAGCACAGATTTTCCAATTCTATTTTGCAAACTTATCTTGGTGTCAGCCATGAATCAAGCTAAACTTAATCTAACTAGGCGAACCCTCGCTTAAACCTTTGATTTTGATTGAACACTATGCAGTCAGTTTACGAACAAGAAGAATCCCAACAAGCCACCATCAAGTCACTGACCAGTGCACTTGAGCATGGTCGGTTTGCCGAAATTCGTCAAACACTCAGTGAAATGCCGGCAGAATTAATCGGTCATATTATCGAATCCATGCCACCGCGCTCGCGGGAGAAACTCTGGCGATTACTGCCAGATGAGAGACAAGGCGAAATTCTAAATCAATTGGCAGACGAGATCCGAAGCGGATTTTTGCGTCAAATGGCACCCGACCAAGTCGTAGCAGCAGTCACTAATCAGGACACAGATGACGTTGCCGATATCCTGGCTGATCTACCTGAAAACCTCTATCACAAAGTTTTGGCTTCGATGGATGAGCAGGACAGACAACGTGTCGCCGCAGTACTCGATTACCCGGAAGATACTGCCGGCGGGTTGATGAATACCGATGCCGTCACGGTCAGACCCAATGTAGAAGTTGAAGTGGTTCTACGTTATCTCAGAATGCGAGAAGAGCTTCCTTCACATACCGATTCACTTTATGTGGTGGATAGAAATGACCATCTACTGGGTATGATTTCGCTGACAAAACTAGTCACCTCCAATCCTGAAGATCTGGTGGCAGATGTAATGTCTAAAGCGCCGGCAATTAGTGCCCGTTTAAATGATGTGGAAATTTCTCATCTGTTTGAACGTTACGACTGGATTTCTGCACCGGTTATCAACGAACAAAACCAGTTATTGGGTCGAATTACCATTGATGATGTGGTGGACGTTATTATTGAAGATGCCGAGCAATCCATGTTAACCATGGCCGGTCTGGATGAAGATGAAGATACTTTTTCTCCCGTTGCCAAAACCGTACCCAAACGTGGGCTCTGGTTAGGCATAAATCTTATCACCGCATTAATGGCTGCTGCTGTGAGCAACTATTTTGAAGGTACGCTGGAAAAATTAGCGACTATCGCCGTTCTTATGACGATTGTACCCAGTATGGGAGGAATTGCAGGTAACCAGGCGCTCACAATAGTGGTGCGTGGTATTGCCCTTGGACATGTGGGTACCAGCAACGCCCGTTGGCTTTTTATGAAAGAAGTCATGGTTGGATTAATTAATGGGATAATCTGGTCAATAACAGTTGGCATCATGGTTTATCTGTGGAAAAGTGATGTAAAACTTGGCCTGGTCATCGGTATCGCTATGATGATGAACCTCATTGTCGCGGCTGCTACAGGTGTTAGTTTACCTTTATTATTAAAAAAGTTTGGCATCGATCCCGCCATTGCCGGCGGCGTCATCCTCACCACCATTACCGATATTATCGGCTTGCTAACCTTTCTGGGTCTGGCCACCTATTTGCTAATTTAGCCTAAATTTGTCCCGACAAAAAAGTTTGGAATCCCGCGAAACAAGTAACAAGATCATGCCGGAGTATTCGGCGCTTCATCCCCTTCTAACCAGCTTAAACCATGCGGATCAAAACCATCTTCAATGGTCGGCTTTACAATATGAAAATAAGGTGAAATATCAAAATCCCTCGGCACAAACAAACTGAAATGACGCACGTGCATATATTCTTTACAGCCATGTTGCCGCGGCAAATTACCTCCAGTCTTGTTCGAAGCCTTACCAGTTTTTTGATCCCCATCATCTTTTACAGCGGCGTTAGTGACACTAAAAATTTCCGGTAATATCGGATAGCGCACTGATTGAAAGGCTTGAGCAATTAATGATGAACAAATCGCCTGTGTCGGCTCACCACTGCCAATGGCCAACATACGTCTGCGCCAACGCACTGGTAGCGGCGGATTCTGCACCAGATAACGAGCCAGATCAAAAACATTTTTGAGATCATAAGTATTCCCCACTCTGGAAATGACCAGGTTGACCACCTCATTAATTTCAGCAGCATTCAACCCTTGAGGACGGCAGATCCGAGTATGCATATGAGCATAAGTTGTCAAAGGGATCTTTCTCACACCCTCGACCACATCCGCTTCAATCAACATCGCATTAGCGATATCATCTGCTTTGGCACCTGCCTCTACACCCATATAAAGAGTGGCATGAGACCAGGTTGATTGCGTTAAATATTTAATTGTACTGCTAAAGCGAGTATTTCCTTCCACCAATAACACATCGCCTTTTTGCAAAGTTGCAAAAAGGCGTTCAGGCGTACAGGTTGAAACACTGGTATGATGTTTACTCGGCTGATTGAGGTATTGTGCCAGCGAATGACCAATAGCATGCATAAATTTCAAATCTATTCTCCAACTGAGATGCTCAGGTTAAGGTTTCGTTTAACCTCAACTTGAATATGAGCTTTGTAATCACCCCATCATATGGCGATACCGATTATCATTCAATATGCAGGGATAATACCCGTTGTTATCCAGACCTATGAATAAGCGAATAGTTACCCAAAGGAAAATTTCTGCGGTCTCAAAATAAGTAATTTCAGGTAATCTTTAATTAAATGATCAATCATAAAAATAGGCTTTTAGAGCAGCGCTAGCCATTTGTTAAAAGCCTATACCCGTGCCACCAGAGTGCTGAAAATTTCATCTTCTACACCAGAGGATATTGATCGGGTTCAATAAATTAACATGCCAATGCATTTAACTCAGTCGCATTATTAATGCGACAGAATAATAGTAGAATTATTAAAAATAACACTCATTATGTAACGAATAAATTGTCATCCCTCTTTTCCATTAGTCATCCTGACCTTTTCCATTAGTCATCCTGACCTTTTCCATTAGTCATCCTGACCGTAGTGGAAGGATCTTACC
>CAZKUH010000277.1:0-4119 GCA_964555895.1 uncultured Enterobacterales bacterium | reverse complement strand
CAGAAGTCTAATATTTTCAAAATCTCCTGAACTAATCGAGGCATACATTTTATAAAAAGATGGTGTAAGTTTTTTATATCTATTAAGAGGTAAAATAAATGGTCTAAATAATCCATTAATTGCTTGCCGCCTGAATTTATCCACTAGGAAAGGATCTTTTTTTGACAATGTCTGAATGATTTCAGCGGTAGACATGCCATTTTCGAATTGCGTTCTAACCCAGATAACGTTGTTCTGTTTATCTGAATCATCTTCATTTTTTTGCTGAAGACAAATTGTTACAGGCTGTAATATTTTCTTTACTTCTTTATTTACCAGCACTATTTCTGAAACGATTTTCATCAGTGAATGGCGTTCATTTTGCTGCAACTTGAACCGCGGTATTGTTTCTTTTTTTAATTTTATTAATTCTGATATAATATGTGGGTTAATTTGCAAGGATTTTCTTTCCAACAAGGTTCGAGCTGTTTGCGGATCTCTTAAGGTTAATCCCCACTGTTGCAAAAGTTGCCAGTTTTTTTCTAAATCTTCTTGAGTCGTTGCGTTTAACAATAATAGATCAGTAAAGTTTTTTATTGGTAGACTTTTTTTGAATAGATAATTTCTTTCTAACCAAAACTTGACTTGTTCTCTGTCTCCCCTTTTGGCGGCTGCAAAAATTGGGGCTTGTCTATATTTGCCATTCAGAGACTCGGGTAAAGGACCTAAAGCCACCATTCTCGCCATAAATGATATGGGGAAATTCTCGGCTGAGGCTTTAACATAATCTTCGTTAGAAATTTTGTAGCCCAAATTTAACAAACGTTCGAGTTGTTCGTTAGAAGGTAAAGGTTCAGTTTTAACTAATTGAATTATCGTGATAATTTTACCTAAAAATCCATATTGTTTGGATAAATCGAAATGATTCAGTTCCTGGTGCTCTAAAGTATTTAAAACCGCATCTAATCCTTTTTTAGCTAAGAGCATCAACAGATCGTAGTTCTGTTGATCTTGTTGATAACGTTCCTCATCAGTTGCTTTATCTTTGGTTATAACTTTGGTTTTATCATGAAAGAAAGGTAAAATAAATGCACCAAATTGTGGTTTTTGAAGAGAAAAAGCGAGCCTGATGAGCTTATATTCAACCGGATCATTTTGTAATTTATCTTTTAACTGTAGCCATCGCAACTGAATATCATGCATTAATTTTTTTTCAAGTTTGGTGTTGCATTTTAGCGGGATAATTTTACTGCTTTTAAGCAAGATATCTTTTGTTAAAGATTTATTCTTCGGTGTCGTAACGGCAATCGTGCGTTTTGTTTGCGCTTGCATTTGTTTTTCAATGTTATTTTTTGATGGATAAAAAATAAATAAAATAATAGCTAAACTAAACGCAGCAAAAATATATTTTTTCATAAAAAATGCATTCCTTTGTCATAATTCAGTTAGTTGATGATTCAAAGTTTTACCATTTCGAAGTTCAATGTGCAAGTTCAAGTTCACTTCGTTCAGTGGATATAGCCATAATTATTCAAGGGATAATGCATTATTGAGCGTCGTATGTTTTATAAGTAATCCCGACTCAAGTTAAGAAAAACCGACAATACAAATAGTTTTGTTAATATCAAGTTAAAGAAGAAATATTTGTTCCAGTTCCCAAAAAATTAAGTGTAGTATCATACTGACTAATATTTCAAGGCTTCAGTATTTCCATTTGTTTAGCTGTTAATTTTCCAACTGTAATAAAGTCAGGATTGAGTAAATCCTCTTTGTTACCATAAGGTAAAGGCAACTGGGTTTGATAATCAATTAATGCGCCTCCAGCTTCTTCAATGATACACTGGGATGCAGCTGTATCCCATTCACTTGTTGGTCCGAGTCTTGGATAGATATCTGCTGCACCTTCAGCGATGAGGCACATTTTTATCGAACTACCCATGGCGAGTATTTTATGTTGGGGGATGCGTTTAAGGAAGGGTTCAAGTTTCGCTAATCCGGTTCGTCTGGACGTAACCAGTTTCACCTTTTCTTCTGATGATGAATTATATTCAGGGCAAACTGCACATGAAATAGCATAAGCCTTCTCATCGGGACCGGCTTTAAAAGCACCTTGGCCTTTGGCGGCAAAATATGAAATCTTTTTAGCCGGTACTGTTACCACACCGAGAATGGGACGATGGTTTTCAATGAGGGCAATATTGACGGTAAATTCTCCGTTTTGTGCAATGAATTCTTTGGTACCATCCAGCGGATCAACCAGCCAGTATCGTTGCCAACTGAGTCTTTCTTTACCACTGATCTCATGCGCATTTTCTTCCGATAACACCGGGATATCAGGTGTAAGTTGAGTGAGTCGTTGAAGAATGTGGTGGTGAGAGGCCATATCAGCCTGAGTTAAAGGCGACAAGTCGTCTTTTGTTTTTATCTGTATATCTTCTCGAATATAGATATCGAGGATCTGTAAACTCGCTTCAGCAGCTATTTTTCTTACTGCTTGCATTAAATCGGTGGGTGATAATTCCATAGCGCGGTCATTATGTACCTTAAGAGGTTGTTTGATCCAGTCATTTATATGGTTTTATTAAATAACTAAATCCTTGAAAACAGAGATCGTCAATTAATTAAAGTTTCACTGCTGTCCCATTAACTGTTTTTGGTTTCACCCCAGTGCTTTAATTTCATATAGCTGTATTGGTGACTTTTCTTATCCAGGATTCGGTTTAAATAGGTCAGACACCATATAAAGTGCCGCGATACTTCGGGCTTCGGTAAAGTCATCACGGGCTAAAAGTTCAGATTTTTTTTGTAAAGGCCAGGGGACGACTTCAATTTCTTCGGGTTCATCACCGGTTAATTTTTCCGCATAAAGATCTTCCGCCAGAATTAAATACATTTTGTGACTGAGATAACCCGGTGCCAAGGTCATTGGTTTTAAGGTGGTTAATTTATGACTGCCCATACCCACTTCTTCTTTCAACTCCCGATTGGCGGCTTCTTCAGGGTTTTCGCCAATTTCAATAAGTCCTTTAGGAAAGGCCAGTTCATAACGTTCCGTACCAGCGGCATATTCCCTGATCAATAGCAGATTATTATGCGCATCAATAGCAATGATCATCACCGCGCCCTGGGCACCAGCCTTTAGTCTCTCGTAGGTGCGGTGAACACCATTAGAAAATTCCAGCGCCATGGATTCGACACAGAAAATTTTGGTTTTTGCAATCACCTTGGTTGAAAGAATTTTTGGTAGTTTATTCATGGAAGCTCATCATTTATCTCGAGCACTTATCATATCAGAAAAATCATGAATGAGATCAAAGTTATCAATCACTTTGACTGGCTGTTGTGAATCGGGTTGGGCGATTCCAAAAACATATTTTATACCGGCATTTTGTGCAGCCTGTAAAACATTAATCGAATCATCTATAAATAATGTTGCATTTAAACTCAGCGGATATTTCTTGGTTAAAATATCCCAAAATCCGGGTTCTTCTTTAGCTACGCCAAAGTCATGGGAACATATTATTTCATCAAAGTGATGCGCAATACCCGTTTTAGACATTTTTAACACGAGTGAATCATTATGCGCATTGGTTACCAGATATTGCGTTTTACCTAACTTTTTCACATAACGTAAAAAGTCCAGCACGCCTTTTCTCAGAGAAATCAAATGCGTAATTTCTGATTTATGTGCAACAATATCAAGTTGGAGTTTTTCTGACCAAAAATCCAGACAATACCATTGCAGTTTGCCATGTTCTTGCGCAAAAATTTTATAGAGATAATGCTCAGCCTGGGACAATTCCATGTTGTTATCAAGGGCATATATTCGCGGGATATATTCCAGCCAGAAATAGTTGTCAAAACGTAGATCCAGCAGGGTTCCATCCATATCTAAACAGACAGTATCAACGTTGTCCCAGTTAATATGTTGTTTCATAAACTTGTTCAATATATCTGCTGGTTATGGATTGGAAAGAAATTAAAGCCCAGGGACTTTCCCTTGATAATGAAATTCTAACCGCCCGTTTTTTCCTGGTTTGGCAAAAAACTTAAAAAAGTTTGCCAGACTTTGTGGTAGCTCAGAATTTACCGAACCTGCTGCTTTAATGGTATTCGGAGGACTAAAGCGAATGGTTGACT
>CAZKUH010000276.1:0-4129 GCA_964555895.1 uncultured Enterobacterales bacterium | reverse complement strand
GAGCCTTTACCAATTATCCGATGATCTGGCCACGCTCGACGTGCAAAATGGTTTTGCCCTGCTCGCCGAGCAATGGCAATATTGCCAACCTGAATTTGTTGACAGGATTGAAATTGATATCGTAAAAGGTCGTCATCCGGTGGTCGAACAATTTTCACAGACCCCTTTTATCGCCAATAATCTCAAGCTCACACATCAACAGTCTTTTCAAATAATAACCGGTCCAAATATGGGCGGTAAATCTACCTACATGCGACAAACCGCATTAATTGTACTGCTGGCGTCAATTGGCAGTTACATTCCGGCGAAAAAAGCCACAATCGGTACTTTTGATCGCATTTTTACCCGCATCGGCGCTTCTGATGATCTAGCCTCCGGACGTTCTACTTTTATGGTAGAAATGAACGAAGCTGCAACTATTGTCCATAATGCAACCAGCCAGTCTCTGGTGATCATTGATGAATTAGGCAGGGGCACCAGCACTTTCGATGGCCTTTCCATCGCTTGGGCTGCCGCACAAATGTTAATCGAAAAAAACCACGCACTGACACTTTTTGCGACACATTATTTTGAGATGACCCAGCTCGCAGAACTTTATCAGGCAGTCGCAAATTATCATTTTGAAGCAACCGAAACCTCTCAAGGCATACGTTTTATGCACGCCATTAAAAAAGGTGCGGTGAATAAAAGTTATGGTATAGCCGTTGCAAAACTTGCCGGGATGCCTGAAGATGTTATCTATAATGCACAACAAAAATTACGCTTACTGGAAGCTGAAAAAAAAGCGCACAGTCAGACTCCGCAAGCTGTTACTATTGCATCTGACGCAACAAGTAAAAGTTGCACAGAAAGTGAGCGAGTCATACTCTCTGAGATCAAAAAACTCGTCCCGGATAACTTGTCACCGAGACAAGCACTGGAATTTTTGTATAAAATAACCGCAGGTTAAAGTAGTAAAAAACCATTGATGACCACTGTATCATTCAAACTCAATATTAAGGAGAGCCCGTATGGCTTTTGTTGTTGGTGAAAACTGTATTAAGTGTAAATTTACGGACTGTGTGGAAGTCTGCCCGGTAGATTGTTTTTATGAGGGGCCAAATTTTCTTGTTATTCATCCAGATGAATGTATTGATTGTGCCCTTTGTGAACCTGAATGTCCTGCAGAAGCGATCTTTGAAGAAGATGATGTTCCCGCCGATCAAAAACATTTTATCGAGTTAAACGCAGAATTGGCCGAAAAATGGCCCAATATTACTGAAATGATCGATCATGCAGCTGATGCCGAAGACTGGAATGGTCGCCCGGATAAATTCAAACTCCTAGAAAAATAGCCTGAAGAAATGGCAAGCACAGCAAAACTCGGGAATTTAATCTCGAGTTTTGCTAGAAAAATAATTATGAAGAAATCGATTCGTCTTGTTTGCCAATAGCATCCATGATTTCCTGAAAACTTAAATGATTTCCATAACTGAGTTGCATCAAGCTTTCGTGAGCCTTGAGCACCTGCTCGGATAGTTCATTTTGTTGTACATTTTCAGGTTCAATCATTTCAAAATGCCCGTCATTGCTCTTTGAATCTGGTTGTACAATGTTAAAAACCTGTTCAAAGCAAACACTTTTAAAAAGTGTCATCATACTACTGCTATCAATAATCAACGTCGGTTTTTGAATGCTGTTTGCTCTAGCATCAATGGCAATCTGCGCTAACATTCCTAAAGCCGTGCTATCCAGTAATTCGGTTTCAGTTAAATCTAACATGAAATTACGATCGCTGCTTTGTTTTAATACGGCTTTTATAAATCGGTCTATTGATGGACAGTCTGTAAAGCGAATTGAACCCCTAAGTTTTAAGACACAAATATTTTCATGCCATGCAAATAAGGCTTTAGTCGTCATGTGTTTTCCCTGGACCCCTAAAAAAGAATATTGTTATATCATCCGGTAGTGCATCAACACTTTCCAGCTTCAAGTCAGAAACTACAGAAGCTACGTCCGCTTGTCCAGTCCTACATAGCTTAAATAATTGTTCCTCACGTTGATCCAGATCGGAATTTGCTGCATCCAGCTCCAATACTCCATCAGAAAACATGGCCAGGGTAAAATCTTTCTCTAGTAAAATTCGATTAGATGAATAGTTTGCCCAGTCGAACAAACCAATGGGAAATCCTTTTTCATCGACAGTCTCACATTTTCCATCAAGGCAAAGGATGGGCCTTGGGAAATGTCCAGCATTACAATAAGTTAGCTCACTTGTCTGGCGATCAAAAACCGCATAAAACAAGGTTAAATACTTGCGTAAATTGGCATTTATCACTTCAGAATTTAAATATGCACAGAGCGCTTCCGGGCGCAAAATAACGTCATCACCTTGCGAACGATAGCGCCTGAGAGGCTCATTTATGAGACTTTTGAGCATCATTGTGACAAAAGCTGAAGCCGATCCATGCCCAGAAATATCTGCAATATAAAATCCAATAAATCTGTCATCGATTTCGAAATGGTCCAAAAAGTCGCCACTCAGGTACAATGAAGGGTAAATGGTATGACTAAATTTATAGTCCCCAATCATCACTTCAGGATCAGGTAACAGCTGTAATTGAGCTTGTCTGCCCGCCTCTTGATCTTGTTGTAATATATCGAGGTTCTCAGCCAGTTCAGAATTGGCAGATTCCAGTTCATCGCGATATCGCTTATTTTCACGCTCTAGATCAGATGCCTTTAATGCCGTTTTTACGGCATGTTCCAGTACCAGCATGTCACCAATGGGTTTAACCAGATAATCTGTTGCGCCGAGTCTTAATGCCTCAACGACATCCTGGATCAAGCCGGCACCTGAAATGACAATAACCGGCGTAGCGGGAGATAACTCAGAAAGTTCAGATAACACATTCAAACCATCGACATCCGGCATCCTCAGATCGCAAAGCACCAGATCAGGTTTAAGCTGGGCAAATTTTTCCAACCCTTCAGCGCCCCCTCTTGCCTGTATTACGTCATAACCACTATCTTCCAGATAAATTGCCAGGCTCTCGCGAACCAAATCATCGTCATCTATAGCCAAAATTGTGTGGGTCATAGACTCGGTTTGTCGGTGTTTTTCCATCTTGGTTTCTATCACTATGCTCAATTTGAATGTCTTATAGTAAATTTCCTACCTATCGGTATAGCACAAAAAAACTGATTTCACTTAAAAGTTGCTGGATATTTGCGTAATTTATGAATTCAAACACGTTTAATAAACATCAGCACTGGATAAGGAAAGTCGATAGCTGTCAAATAATGGCGGCAACAACCTGATATACCAGCGTTTCATTGACATGCCAGGCGAAAAATCGACCATGAGAACCACAAAACCACACAGATTGCGACTTTATCTTGTGCAGGACAGTGGTTAATTGATGTTTAGTTATTAATCTCGTATTGACACAGGCAAAAGATAAACCATACTTGTATCGACTCACTATCAAAACTCCCAGATATCCAGTGACAGGAAGTTTGGATAGAGATAACAAACAGTTTGCGGTAGGAGATGTATCAACATGTTTGATAGAGAATATAGCGAAAAAAGAGATTATATCCGTATGTTCGTCAACGCCGATGTCAGTTTTAAGCGGCAGGGTAATAACCAAAATTTTCAGGGTAAATCCAGAGACATCAGTGGTAAAGGTGTTTCCTTTATCACCAGCGAACCAGTAACCGAAGGCGAGATCCTCGATATAGTAGTCAACGCTGTTGAAGCCAGTGTGCCGCCTCTTGAAATAGTAGCTAAAGTTATGCGGACTGAATCCCAGCCAAATAACGCGTTACTGGTGGCCACAGTAAAAGTCGATTAAACCGGCACAAAACATCCAGCTTAATTAACACTGGTTAATTTTTGTTTTCTAGGGCAGCCGCATCTGCTCAGGGGAAACAAGGGTAGACTGGCGCTAAAATTAATGCTTGATATTAAATTTTATGCCACGAATCAACACCCTCGCTCCAAACCTGGTATTCATCTTTTCCGCCTCGAATTTTCCAATCTGAATCAATCGTCAGTTGCGAACTTATTCCTCCACGAGGGTTAAACGTCATGTGCAATCTTAAACGATCAGGTTGATATACTGCGAATAAATGGTCATAAACAATG
>CAZKUH010000275.1:0-4156 GCA_964555895.1 uncultured Enterobacterales bacterium | reverse complement strand
GATTTGGGCGGTATTGCCAAAGGATTTGCTGTAGATGAGAGTATCAAGGCATTAAAGCGACTAGGCGTCAGGGAAGCTTTGATTACCGCTGGTGGTGATACTTATGCGCTGGGGGATAACGGTGGCAACTACTGGAAAGTAGGCATTAAACATCCCAGAAGTGAATCAAAAATTGTCACGGTGTTACCGGTAGCAAACGAAGCAATTTCAACCTCGGGTGATTACGAACGTTATTTTATTGAAGATGGTAAACGGATCCATCATATTATAAACCCCAAAACAGGTCATTCAGCTTCAAAGGTTCAAAGTGTTACAATTATTGCCGAGAGCAGCATTTTTGCCGATGCGCTATCGACCAGCGTATTTATTTTAGGTGTCAAAGCTGGTTTGAAATTAATTGAAAAATTACCAGATGTATCGGTAGTTATCGTCGATAACAAAGGTAAATTATTTTATTCTTCGGATTTACTTAACCCGGATGCAAGATAGTAAATGCTGGTGCCAGACCAAAACCCCAGAAAAGAATGGTGATGGCAAACAAGCCCATGATCATGACCATGGCGACGGTTAATATGGAACTGGCAAACAGATAACCCTTATCCCGATCAATTTCCATCATTATAGGCACACCAATAAATAATAATTTGATGGCAAAAGCGATAGCAAATAATGTTAACAAGGTATCTACCCAAAGTACCGGATAGAGCGCAGCAAAGCCGACAAGATATAAGGGTGTTGCAGAGTAAGCCGAGAGGGTAACACAGCTATCCAGTGAAGGATTGCCGCCATAGGTCTGTGCCATCCATTTAATTAACCAACCGAGTACCACAATGGCGCCAGAGATGGCGAAAAATGCAACAACTGAAAGCAACAACGCACTATGATAAGTCAGCTTTACAATTTTTTCACCTACCAGACCCCAGCCGACATAGGATGAACCGATAAAAGCGGAAATCGTGGGTATCAATGACATTGGGAAAACATACAACAGGATTGATCGAACCACAGTTTTATGTTCATTTGCTATATCTTGCCATTCTGCTGGTGGGTTATATATCAGGCCAAAAATATTTTTCATCATCATAATGTGCTTTCCTGAAATTATTTTTTGTTTATCCACACTGGAAGGTTAATGTACCTGAGTAGTTCAACACATTCAATCATCAATACCGAGTTCTTTTTTGGGTAATTGTAACAAGGAAGCGAGCAGTAAACCGGCCACTAATGATATGGCTATCAGTGCAACATCAAAAGCTGTCTGTAGTGCCGCTAAAATATCATTTTGAATGAGTGAGATGATACTTTCATAACCCACTGAACCGGGTACCAAAATAATGAGTCCTGGCATTAAAATCAAGGCACCGGGTTTGTTAAATCGCCTGGATACAAATTTCGCAGTGAGTCCTACACTTATGGCGCCAAAAAAAGCACCGAGTGAGGGTCCTAAAAGGGGCGTAGAATATCTCACAGTAGCAAAAGCCATTAGAGCAGCCAGTAAGAACCAGGGTGTTTCTTTGATGCGTGCTTCAAAAAGTGGCACCAGACCGATAACAGCGACAGCGACAGCTATCCAGATAGTCCATCCTGCAATTGGCGTCATCTCGACTGCGGGAATTTTGCCAAAGATATATTCTCCAATTTCAACACCGATGGCAGAGCCAAAAGCCAGTTGAATAAAAATAATGGCCGCACCAAATAACCTGGCGGTACCTGAAACAAGGTTTTCGGTCGCCAGTTCAGCCATGGCAATTGTCAGTGAAAGCCCGGGTAATAAAATAATCAGACCTGAGATAATAACAACAAAAATTGAAATCGGTTGAGCCAAGGAGGCGTTAATAACAAAGGCGGTGATGGTTGCTATAAAAGCACTTGTTGCTGGAAATAAATATCGGAGTAATCGAATGTTTTTTGACTGGGTGGACATGGTTCCGATAACCAGACCTATAATGCCGGCGGCGAATATTTCTCCCCAGCCACCAGAAAAGATTCGGGCGATGCCTGCTGACACCAGGGCAAAGGCTAGGATGACGACAACTGGCGGATACAATCGTTTACTTTTGGCTATTTGTCTAAGGATTTTTTGTCCTTCAATAGAGGAAATCTCATGAGCGATGACACGTTGTGCCACTTGGGTCGTTTTTTGTAACCTGTCCATATTGACTTCACCGGGAGCAACTCTGATGACGTAAGTTTCTGCGGGAAGGTCCGGGGGGAGTAAAGTCATGGTGATTGCTGTAGGAGTAGATAGACATTGCACCCCTAAATCCATTGCTGATGCACAAGCATTGATGGTTTGTTCCAGCTCATAAGCCGGCACACCATAAGTATGGAGCGCTTTGGTTAACCGCAAAATAAAACCAATGGGATCCTCTCTGGAAGGTGCATTGGGGATCTTGTCGATTGAACGGTTGCTTAAAGTTGTTATCTCAAGTTGTGTCATTCCCGGGTCTCAGTATCTTGAGTGATTATGGGTATAAGTTACATATTGGGGTAATTAGGACCACCACCACCCTCGGGCACCATCCAGGTAATATTTTGACTAGGATCTTTAATATCACAGGTTTTACAATGCACACAATTTTGTGCATTAATTTGAAAAATAGTAGTTTTGCTCTGTTCATCTTCGATTATTTCATAAACTCCAGCAGGGCAATAACGTTGTGCCGGCTCTGCCCAGTCGGGCAGATTTTGTTCAATTGGCAGACTAGGATCCGTCAATTTTAAATGACAGGGCTGATCCTCCTCGTGGTTGGTATTAGAAATATAAACCGAAGATAGTCTATCAAAAGTTAATTTCCCGTCGGCTTTTGGATAATCGATTTTGAGAGATTCAGCGGCCTTTTTTAACATGGCAAAATCTGCTTTTTTAACGTGTAGGGTAAAGGGGAGATAGCCGCGGAAAATCATCAGATCGATACCTGTGAACAAAATTCCGCCTAATAATCCCCATTTATGAAAAGCAGGATAAGAATTTCTGCTGGTGTAAAGTTCTTTATGTACCCAAGAATTATCAAAAGCGATTTGATAATGGGTTAATTCTTCCTTGCCGACAGAGCCATTAACGACGGCAGAAAAAATTGCTTCTGCGGCCAGCATTCCTGACTTCATAGCGGTATGACTGCCTTTGATTTTAGGCAGGTTTAAAGTACCAGCTTCGCAACCTGCAAGCACACCGCCGGGAAATGTCAACTTGGGTAAGGATTGTAAGCCGCCCTCGACCAAGGCTCTGGCTCCATAGGAAATCCGTTTACCATTTTCCAGGTAAGGACGAATAGCGGGATGGGTTTTAAAACGTTGGAATTCTTCAAATGGACTTAAATAAGGATTTTGGTAACTCAGTCCAACGACATAGCCTATAGCAACCTGATTATCTTCCATATGGTACATAAATGAGCCACCGTAGGTTGACTTGTCTAACGGCCAGCCGACCGAATGAAAGACTAATCCCTTCTCATGCTGCGCGGCGGGGATTTCCCATAATTCTTTAATACCAATGCCATAATGCTGTGGATCTTTACCTTCATCCAGATGAAATTTATTAATCAATTCTTTACCTAAACTGCCCCGACAGCCTTCCGCAAAGATACAATATTTGCCATGCAGATCGTAACCGGCTTGATAGTTGCTTTTATGTTCACCATTGGCGGCAACACCCATGTCACCAGTTGCAACGCCTTTGACGCTACCATCATCATGATAAAGGATTTCGCTGGCGGCAAAACCAGGGAAAATATCGACTTCCATGCTCTCAGCCTGTTCAGCTAACCAACGACAAAGGTTTCCCAGACTGGCGATATAATTACCATGATTTTTTTGTTGTGGTATGAATAAACTGCTAGGCCAGGAGAACGATTTCTTTTTACCTAGGAACAAGAATTTTTCATTGGTTACAGGCGTATGAAGTGGTGCGCCTTGCTCTTTCCAGTCTGGAAAAAGTTCATCAAGTGCTCGGGTTTCGATGACGGCCCCAGAGAGAATATGACCACCAATTTCAGCCGCTTTTTCAACCAGACAAACCGTGATGGGCTTATTTTGTTCTTTAGCCAGCTGTTTTAATCGAATAGCAGCCGCAAGACCTGCAGGACCACCGCCAATAATGACCACATCAAATTCCATAGATTCTCTGGACACGGTATTCTCCTCGCGAATAACGGTT
>CAZKUH010000274.1:0-4158 GCA_964555895.1 uncultured Enterobacterales bacterium | reverse complement strand
AAATCAAATAGAAGGGTTGAAGATGATTATTGTACTTAAAACCGCAGCCAGCAAGGAAGATGCTGATGAAATACTAAAGCAAATTGAAGCCCGAGGTTTGAAACCTCTTTATATGCCTGGGGTTGAAAGGATTGTTTTGGGTGCTCTGGGAGACGAAAGAAAGTTGGCGGACCTTAATTTTAAGGCTTATCCCATGGTGGATGAAGTGAAGCCAATTTTAACCAGTTATAAATTAGTGAGCCGGGACTTTCAGAGCCATGACACCGTGATAAAAACCGCCAATGTTGAAATTGGTGGTGGAAAACTGGTACTCATGGGTGGTCCTTGTTCAGTTGAGACAGTGGAACAAGTAGATTTAGCCGCAAAAGCGGTAAAAGAAGCGGGTGGTAATGTACTGCGAGGCGGTGCTTTTAAACCGCGAACCAGTCCTTACGCTTTCCAGGGATTAGGTGAGGATGGTCTCAAAATACTCAAAGCAGCTGGAGAGAAATATAACTTGCCCGTTATCACAGAAGTGATGAACATCTCGGATGTTGAAATGGTTGAAAGCTATGCTGACATTCTGCAAATTGGTGCCAGAAATATGCAAAATTATGGTCTGCTAAAAGCGGTTGGTAATCAAAGTAAACCGGTGATGTTGAAACGTGGACCTTCTGCCACGCTGGAAGAACTTTTGCTTGCAGCCGAATATATTGTGGCTGAAGGAAATAATCAGGTGATGTTATGTGAACGCGGGATCAGAACCTACGAAAATGCCTATCGGAATACGCTTGATCTCAATGCCGTCGCTTACTTGAAACAAAAAACTCATTTGCCAGTTATCGTTGACCCTTCACACGGTACAGGAATCAATTTTTTAGTGTCTCCGCTGGCTCTTGCGGCAATAGCGGCAGGGGCTGATGGACTAATTATAGAAGTCCATCCTGATCCCAAAAATGCGCTCTCAGATGCCCAACAGCAATTAACCCCGGATGAATTCAAACGTTTAAGCCAACGAATTCACGCAGTAGCAACAGCGGTGGGTGGCAGTTTTTAATGTGTTTTGAGATTCAATATCTTCGCAAAAAAATGGAGTTGTTAAATACCCCAATAGCGATGTTTTCGGTACTCACCGACAAAGGTAGCAAAGCAGATTGTTTATTGCTCGAATCGGGAGAACCGGGTGGCAAGCATTCAGAAAAAAGTATTTTAATTGTGCAGGCTTCGTTACGAATTCGTATCAATGCCACTTATATATGTTTTGAAGCGATTAGCGAAAATGGCAAGGCGTTATTAAAGCAATTTGATTATTCAGCATTTAATGTAATTTCAATGGATGAGTTTTCATTGAAGCTGGGTTGCGCTGAACCATCAAAAGCATTTACTCTAGATGAGCGTTTGCAGGATGAATCAATCTTTTCACCCTTACGAAGCTTGATGAAGCAATGTGTACCCTTTGATGAATTCTCAGCAAAAGCATTTATGTTTGCCGGTCTATTAGGTTATGATTTGGTTGATTATTTCGAACAAATTAATGACGATTTGGCATTCCGCAAACAACCCGTAACCGATGATCTTTATCTCATCATCCCGGAAACGAGAATATTGGTTGATCATCTTCATCAAACAGCTGTGCTTGAGCAACTTGTCGTTAAAGATGGTGAAATAAAAAATCTATTCAATCAAGCAAAAGATGATCTCTATCAGCTAGAACAAACATTGCTGCGACTTAAGGAACATGAGAAATTTCAAGATTATGCAGTTTTGGATGCACAGGTTAAAGCAAGCTTGCTGCAAGATAAAGAACAACTCGTTCCAGTGATAGTCTCCGATCGTAGCGATGAGGAATATAAGGCTATAGTTAATCGAGCCAAGGCATTTATAAAAAAAGGGGACGTTTTCCAAATCGTACCTTCTCGAACATTTAGTTGTGAATGTAACGACCCTTTATTTGCTTATTATTGTTTAACCCAACAGAACCCCAGCCCTTATCAATTCTATTTCAACAGTCATTCTTTCACGCTCTTTGGCGCATCACCGGAAAGTGCCGTTAAATACAATGCGTTGAATAATAATGTTGAAATTTACCCGATCGCAGGAACAATTGCACGGGGAAAAAATGCGCAGGGAGAAATTGATCTCGATCTGGATAACCGGCTTGAATGTCAGTTACGGCTGGATGAAAAAGAGCAGGCTGAACATATGATGTTGGTAGATTTGGCGCGTAATGATATCGCCAGAATAGCGATAAGCGGCACTCGACATGTTGCAGAATTACTCAAAGTCGATCGTTATTCCCATATTATGCATTTGGTTTCTCGAGTATTGGGTAAATTAAAACCACAACTCGATGCTTTTCATGCTTATCAGGCCTGTCTTAACATGGGCACCCTGACAGGTGCACCAAAGATCAGAGCAACAGAATTAATCAGATATCTGGAAGGTGGTAAGCGCGGTTATTATGGTGGCGCGATAGGATATTTTGATGCCCAGGGTTCCCTGGATAGTGCCATTATTATTCGTTCAGCTGTGGTGCAAAACAATCTGGCCAAAGTGACCGCAGGTGCTGGTATTGTGGCTGATTCCATTCCGCAAAAAGAGGCAGATGAAACTTTGCAAAAAGCCTCTGCAGTATTACGTGCAATTACGGGAAACCCCATACTGGAAATACAAAAATGAATGTTTTAATGATTGATAATTTTGATTCATTCACTTTTAATCTAGTGGATGACCTGGAAAAATTACAACTGAACGTTTCGGTCATTCGTAATGACATATTGTTAGATGCTGCATTAACTTTTATAAAGCAAAAAAATATCACGCATCTGGTGTTATCTCCCGGTCCGGGAATACCTGAAAACGCAGGAATTTGTATTGAATTAATCAAAAAGTTACGGGGTAAGTTGCCCATATTGGGTGTGTGTTTAGGGCATCAAGCCATTGTTGTTGCATATGGCGGTAGTGTTGCTGAAGCCGGTGAATTATTCCATGGCAAAAGTAGCCAACTGCAACAGCATAATAGCCACATACTGGCGGGTCTTCCGCCTCATTTTATTGTGGGCCGTTACCATTCTCTGGTAGCCACCATCGTGCCAGAAACCTTGCTGGTAACAGCTCGCGTGGAGACAGACGGGCTTGCCATGGTAGTTGAAGACAAAGTAAATGGTGTTTTTGGGCTGCAGTTTCATCCAGAATCCATCTTAACCCCAATGGGTTCACAAATCTTGGAAAATTTTAAAAACACACAACTTACTTAACCTTAATTTAAAAAACGGCATAATAATTATCAAAAACAGAGTCTGACATGCAAAATATTTTAAAAAGAATTTATGAAAATAACACCATCAGTGAAGATGATATTTCGACTATATTTAGCAGTATGTTACAAGGTGAGCTTTCAACTATTCAGATTACTGCGCTGTTAATATCTTTAAAATATCAGGGTGAAACAGTCGAGATGTTTCAAGGTGCAGCCAAAGCGTTACTTCAGGCTGCTGTATCCTTTGATGTCTCTTCAGAACTGGATGTGGTCGATTGCTGTGGCACAGGTGGCGATGGACAAGGCTTGTTAAATATTTCGACGGCGGTGAGTTTTGTCGCCGCAGCCTGTGGTTTGAAAGTGGTTAAACATGGTAATCGAGCAGTGTCGTCAAACAGTGGTTCTGCAGATGTGCTTGAACATTTGGGGATCCCGCCAGTAGAAAACAAAACTTTGTTAAAAAAACAATTGCAAACAACAGGTTTGACATTTTTATTTGCACCATTTTTTCATCCTGCAATGAAATACGTTATGCCGGTCAGAAAAATACTGGCCACTCGAACCATTTTTAATATACTGGGCCCGCTAATCAATCCCGCACGGCCTAAAGTTCAATTGATGGGAGTCTATGACAAGTCGCTTTGTTTGCCGATTGCGACTACGCTCAAAGCTTTAGGTAGCAAGCGTGCACTGGTGGTGCATGGAGGCGGCTTGGACGAAATAGCCATACACGCAGAAACTGATTATTGCGAAATAAAAGATAATAAAATCATTCAAGGCCATTTTACTTTGGAGCAGCTTGGGGTAAAAAAATATCCTCTTGAAGAAATAAAGGGGAAAGATGCCCAATATAATGCGCATCAGATTGAGCTGCTTTTTGCTGGAGAAGGCATTCCGGCATTTGAAGAAGCCGTGGCAGT
>CAZKUH010000273.1:0-4170 GCA_964555895.1 uncultured Enterobacterales bacterium | reverse complement strand
GTCTTGATCTATTGGCGCAAAAATATTAATAGCATTCATTAATAACATCAGCAAAGCAAATATTAACATACCATATTTTCCCACTAAACTTACAGCATGCGTCGAACGAAGGTATAAAAAGACCGTACCCAACAATAAAATCGCTTCAAGAATATAGCTTAAAATAGCATTATCCCATAATGAAAAACCAACTTTTAACGACGCATTTGTGAACAACGGCAGGTCTGGTGTATGCACCAATAAATCAAAAAACCAATGCGATATTACTGCTATTGCAACTAGGCTTGCCAATTTCAATTTGCTAATATTGTTGCCAGAACTAAAAAAATAAAGTATCAAGAAACTCAGTAACCCCCAGATGAAACTGGCAATTAAACTATGGGTATAGGGGAAGTATTGTAAATCAAAGTTTGTAGATTGAGTGAAATGTTTGACAATTTTGAAATGTTCGATACCCAGCATTGAAAATAAAAAAAACAGAATATCGACAAACTGTACGGCAATAAAAAGCAAACCTAGAGATATTTTTTTCTCAACTGACTTCAGTGCAAAACTTACCGCATAGTGCCCGATGAACATAACGAAATTAGCCTTGTTTAAAATTTACTGTTCATAAATTCCGCATCATTTTTTGCAGAATAGACGCCGCTTCTATTTCCTTGGCGTTCAGAGGTTCATTTGTTTCACATCGTGGATCAGTTTTCTGTATAACTGAAATCATTTCGGTTGTTAGTGGAAGTGCGTCACAACCATGCCCTGTCTCACAAATAAGATCCCATTTACTTTCAGCCTTAACGTGGCATGAAAAGCAATTTCCGCCAAAACGATTCACCACCTCGGTAAATCCTCGCTTATTTATTTTGTTGTCCGATTTGGACACTTTTAATTCAAAAAATTCCCAATCCCCAGTCGCAGCATTAAATCCTTTGTTTCGTTTTACCATCGCCTCAGTGGGTACCAGTTGAACAACAGAACCTGCTGGATATTTACCGCCATTGTCAGATTTGGCCACGCCAATGGTCGCATTCAAATCACCCAACAAATTTCCCACATACATGCCTCTGATCCTGGTGAGTTTTCTGATACAACCAAAACTGGCATCGCTAATGACTAATGGCTTGGTGTGAGCTGATGGCGATTCGGCTCCGAGCAAAGTAACAGAATTAAGCAACACGCCGAAGATAATGACAAATTTTATTTTATTATTCATTTTCTATCCTGTAGATTGCCTCAAAACATTCTCTTAAAAAGTCGTTTGCACCCAAATTATGCTTGTTGTGTAGTATCAGGTTTTGGGCAAGGTAACGCCTCTTTGTCCTTGATATTTCCCGGCTCTGTCACCATACGAAGTTTCACAAACTTCGTCTGATTCAAAAAACAGCATCTGAGCAACACCTTCATTGGCATATATTTTGGCAGGTAGCGGTGTGGTATTTGAAAATTCCAGTGTGACGTGTCCTTCCCATTCTGGTTCTAACGGGGTAACGTTGACGATAATACCGCAGCGAGCATAAGTCGATTTGCCCAAACAAATAGTAAGCACACTTCTTGGGATGCGAAAATATTCTATCGTTCTCGCCAGTGCAAATGAATTGGGTGGAATGATGCATACATCTGATTTCACATCGACAAAACTGCCTTCGTCAAAGGCTTTGGGATCGACAATAGCTGAATTAATATTAGTGAAAATCTTGAATTCATCCGAACACCGGACATCATAACCGTAGCTCGAGGTGCCATAAGACACCAGTTTATCAACACCATTTGTGCGAACTTGACCGGGTTCGAAAGGTTCAATCATGCCATGTTCCTGTGACATTCTACGGATCCATTTATCGGCTTTGATACTCATATTGTTTGGTTCACTTTAAGATTAATGAATTTTTTTACAGGCGATAGTAAAGCATTTTTAAATTTTTTTGTCATCTGTTATTGTCGCTTTAGTTTTAAAATATATACCCACAGAAACAATGTAACCAGCATAAATAACAGTTGCGCCAGGACAAAAGACAGCATGTTTTCATCCAATAGAGGAAGAATGACACTGGCAATGGCAGCCGTAAACATCATTTGCACAAAACCCTGTAGCGCAGATGCCGTCCCTCGATTAGCGGGAAAACAATCCAGTGCCAATATTGTCATCGCCGGCAAGAACAAACCAATACCCAGCGCATAAAATGCCAATGGTAATATCACCGTGAATAGTGTCGCCACAAAAAATAATGCCTGAATAATATTCAATATCACGGCAATGGACAGTATCAGTAGAGATAAAGAAATAACTTTCTCTGCAGTCAGTTTATGCGCAAGTTTACTTGAAGTATATGAACCCACAACCAGACCAAGCACCATTGGTATAAATTGCCAACCGAAATCGTTAGCCCCTAACCCTAAAAAATTAAAAATAATCGTCGGCGCCCCTGCAATGTACAAAAACAGACCCGCAAACGCGGTACCTATGGCAAAAATAATCGCCTGATAACGCATGTTTTTGAAGGTGCTGAAATACACACGGGCGATATTTGCCGGGTGTAAGGATTGCCTTTTTTCTTTGTCTAACGATTCAGGAATGAGGAAAACAAAAGCAGTCATACTGATCACGCCATAAATGGCCAAAAAATAAAAAATACTCCGCCAGCCCCAATGATCGTGTAACCAACCACCGATAATAGGCGCAATTGCCGGCGCTAGGGCAAAAAGCATAATCACCTGTGACATCACTTTTTGTGCTTCTTTGGAATCGAACAAATCTCTGACTATCGCCCTACCCGCTACCAACCCACCACTGGCAACGATACCCTGTAATATCCGATAACTCAAAAATTCGCTATAATTACTCGCCAAGGCACATCCCAGTGAGGTGATCGCATACAACGTCATGCCCACGATGATGACAGGACGACGACCAAATTTATCAGTTATTGGCCCCCAAACTAATGTTGAGATGGCAAAAGCTGCCAGATAAAACCCCAGACTCTGATTCAACAGCGCCCGACTGATGCCGAAATCCTCTTCAATTGCAGGAAATGCAGGTAAATAAGTGTCTACCGTAAAAGGGCCAATCATTGAAAGTTGGGCAATGGTCAAAATGAACCAGAAACGAGAAAGGTGAATTTTTTGCGACATCAAGATCCTTGGTTTTGGTAATTATTTTAAATTATTGGTTGGTTTTTTATTTGAGGTAACCCTAACATTATTGCACCTTCTTGCCTACAGCTTGAGTTGTTATTGCGGCGTTAATTTTATTTTGTAATTTGAATCTTCTGCAAGCCAGCATAAGCTGTGCTGGACTTCCCTGTCCATCTGAAAGATCTGGGGTTAATCATCAACTTCCGTAATGGTTATCGGCTGCTGCATTTGTGCACTGTCCAGGTTGACGAGCTGTGCGGCACAATGTCTGGCGAGTTCAACATAAGCCTGAGAGATGGCACTGTGGGGATCATTTTCTACACTCGGGCAACCCAGATCGGTCTGTTCTCTTATCGTTCTGTCGAGCGGTAATTTCCCTAATAGCTGGACCCCGGTTTCCTGTGCCAGTTTCTCTCCACCACCATCACCGAAAATAGCGTCTTCATGCCCACAATTAGAACAAATGTGGGTGGACATGTTCTCTACAATTCCCAGAACGGGTATTGAGACCTTCTGAAACATACCAATACCTTTTCGGGCATCAGCCAAGGCAATATCCTGTGGAGTGGTGACGATCAGTGCTGCCGAAACTGGCGCTTTTTGCGATAAAGTGAGTTGGATGTCGCCTGTTCCGGGTGGTAAATCCACTACCAGATAATCGACATCGTGCCATTGCGTATCATTGATCAACTGTTGTAATGCACCACTGGCCATCGGCCCGCGCCAGACTACGGCTTGTTCTGGATCAACCAAATAACCGATAGACATGGTTTGCAGACCATATCGGAGCATAGGTTGAATTGTTTTGTTATCCTTGCTTTCAGGCCTCATTCCTTGGGATCCAAACATCATAGGTAAACTCGGGCCATAGATATCGGCATCCAGAATAGCGACTTTTGCCCCCTCTTTATGTAAAGCCAGGGCTAAATTTACTGCTGTGGTAGATTTGCCCACGCCACCTTTACCCGAAGCAACTGCTAGAATATTTTATACCGCGGTTAAGGGATGCCTAGCGGCTGTTGTATGCACCCGCACCCTTCC
>CAZKUH010000272.1:0-4181 GCA_964555895.1 uncultured Enterobacterales bacterium | reverse complement strand
CTAAAAGTGCAACGATCTCCACCCTTCACTTTTATGATACCTAACTGTGCTAATTGCCCTTTAGCCAGGCCATAAAGATCAGCCAGATATTTTCCATTCGCTGAGCTGTTGCTATTGGGTTTTACCCCGCGTTCCATTTTAAAACAATTCTCTAGCAACTCTTCATCTGCAAATTCTGCACGAAATACTTGCCTGACATCTTCACCGACCTGAAAATGTCTTTGGCTAATCGCCGGCCCCATCCAAACTCTGATGCTATCATTATTGACCGGAGAGGTTGCCACTAATTTTTGTATAATACCAGCAGCCAGACTACGCCAACCACAATGTGCAACGGCAATCCAGCTATTATCTTCGGCAGCAAAAATCAGCGGCAAGCAATCGGCGCTCATTATCGCCAATACACGCTGTTTTGCATAGGTATAACTAGCATCGGCTTGAGGAATTTTATGATTTTGGTTGAAACCACGATAACCGGCTTCAGTGTGCTTCATACTCTCCCGGCTCTTGACTTCAATAATCGTGTTACTGTGCACTTGGTCGAGCCAGTAAGGTTCACTGGGAAACTGTAATTTTTGTCCAATAAAATTTCGATTATTTCGGACCCGAAGACTTTCGTCACCCACGTGTAATGCCATATTCAGACAATCCCGGGGAGACAAACTAAAGTCAGCATTATTTGCGGTTAAATGTTGCGCTCTTAATGTGGTACCGGCATGAATGTGTTCCAGCTCAAAATCAGCATCAAGGACAATTTTATTCTGCAATATCCTGCTCCATAACTTGTATTAAATTTTCAAAATCTGCAGGTAATTTCGCTTCCCATGCTATCCATTTTTCGCTTGTCGGGTGCAATAAAGCCAATTTTTTTGCATGTAAAGCCTGACGTTTAAAATGTCTTAAAACATCAGACAAATCATCACTCGCTCCAGCAGGAATCATCAAACGGCCACCATAGACCGGATCACCAACCAGGGTGTGGCCAATATGATTCATATGTACACGGATCTGATGTGTGCGCCCACTTTCCAATTTTAGATCCAAAAGAGAATGAGCACGATATTTTTGCACTAATTGATAATGGGTAATGGCTTCCTTACCTGAAGCAACCACAGCCATTTTTATGCGTTGCGTTGGGTGTCGTCCAATAGCGGCATTCACCGTTCCTCCCACTATCATCTTGCCCATCACCACCGCTTGGTACTCCCTGGTAAAGGCTCTTTGTTGCAACTGAGCTGTGAGGTGGTGATGCGCACTAAGGGTACGTGCCACCACCAACAATCCCGTGGTATCCTTGTCCAGCCGATGGATAATACCGGCTCGAGGCAATCCTTCAAGCTCTGGATAGCGATATAACAACCCATTAACCAAGGTTTTATCACTATTCCCGGTTCCCGGATGCACCACCAAACCCGCCTGTTTATTAACCACAATCAGCGCTTCATCTTCATAAGCAATGTTTATTGAAATTGCTTGTGCCGTCCATTCTCCCGCCGCTGTTATTTCAGCTGCAACAATAATATCTTCCCCACCTTTGAGTGAGTATCTGGGTTTAGTTTGAACACAGCCGTTGATGGTGATTTTACCTTGCTTTAACCACATTTGCAGTCGGGAACGTGAATACGCCGGGAACATCTCCGATAAAATAACATCAAGCCTTTTTTTTGCGATATCTAATGGGGCTCTACCTTGTAAATTGACAATTTCTTTACTCATAGGGAACTCGGTAGCATCCTGTTAGTCGGAGTGATTTGTGACAGTCATCTTTACAGCTATTTTACCTTACCCACGACAATGACACTACCACTGTTGCAGTGAGTCAGGTAGAATGTGAGCAGTTTTTAACTCGGAACAAATAAGTCATAAAGTATGAAGACCTCAATTTTTACGCTATTTATTATTTCCATACTGAGTTTGTCGGGCTGTGCCAGTACAGATTCAAATCAGCTCAGTAGTGGCCGTGGTTTAACGCCCAAACAACTCTATGATAAAGCAAAGGCTAATTTAAATTCACATAATTACAAGCCCGCCATCAAAAAACTGGAAAGCCTGGATTCCCGATTCCCCTTTGGCGCCTTCGCCGAACAGGCGCAACTCGATCTGATATATGCTTACTATCAGAATCGTGATTCAGCCTCCGCCATCTCACAAGCCGATCGTTTTATTCGACAACATCCAAGACATGCCTTTGTCGATTATGCTTATTATATGAAAGGTCTGGTCAACTTTACTGCTGAAATCGGTTTTTTCCAGGAAGCACTTTCTGCCAAACTTGAAGAAAGAGATGCCAGTACCGCTCGTCAATCCTTTAAAGATTTTTCGGCATTACTGAAGAAATTCCCCAAAAGTAATTACGCCAACGATGCCAGAAAAAGGATGATCTATCTCAGAAACCGACTTGCCCAATATGAATTACACGTTGCGCGCTATTACATGCAAAGAAAAGCTTATCTCTCAGCAGTGAATAGAGCTAAATACGTTATTGAACATTACCCTCGATCTAATCAGGATGCCGCGGCTCTATCAATTATGGTGACGTCATACAATTTACTGGGTTTACCCACTTTGGCCGAAAAAGCACGTCGCACCTTAAAACTTAATTATCCCAATTATCAATATAGCGGCTCTTGATTTGTAAATAACCTGAATGCTGGATTCAGGTTATTTACAATAGTTGAACAGAACAGCTCATATCGCCTGTTCATCTTCTTCGCCTGTCCTCACCCGAATGACTTTTTCAACTGCGGTTACAAAAATTTTTCCATCGCCAATTTTACCCGTCCTCGAAGTTTCAATGATAGTGTCAATACATTGTGTAACCAGTGCTTCACTAACGACTATTTCAATTTTCACTTTAGGTAAAAAATCCACCATATATTCAGCCCCTCGATATAATTCTGTATGCCCTTTTTGTCGGCCAAAGCCTTTCACCTCAGTGACCGTCATGCCATTAATAGCAATTTCAGACAAAGCTTCCCTGACATCATCAAGTTTAAAAGGTTTTATAATTGCGGTGATTTTTTTCATAAATTGTTACTCTGTTAATTTGGATTTTTCAGCGTCGATATCTACCGGCTGCCGACGATAAGCGGAGGTAATCGGATAACGATGGTCTCGACCAAAGGCCCTGCCAGTGACTCTGACTCCCGGTGGAGATTGACGTCTTTTATGTTCATTGATATCCACCAGTTTTAATATTTTCGCCACGGTATCGCTATCATTTCCCAGGGCGACAATTTCGGCAAGACTCTGTTCTTTCTCGATATATTCAGCCAGAATGGCATCCAGAACCTGATAAGGCGGTAAACTATCCTCATCTACCTGATCTGCTGACAATTCTGCCGATGGCGGGCGGGTAATCACCCGCTCAGGAATGACTTCGCCACTTTGATTCCGGTAACGAGCCAATTTGAATACATCCATCTTAAAAACATCTTTTAGCACTGCATATCCACCGGCCATATCCCCATACAGTGTGGCATACCCTACGGCCATCTCACTCTTATTTCCTGTGGTTAATACAATGCTGCCAAATTTATTCGACATCGCCATCAGAATCACACCCCGACATCGAGCCTGAAGATTTTCTTCCGTACTATCTTTGCTGGTATTTTTAAACAATGGTGAAAGCTGCTGCACGAATGCCTGGTAGATGGGTTCGATGGAAATCACCTCATAATTCACCTTCAGCTTGCTTGCTTCTGTCGCAGCATCTTCAAGACTCATGGACGAAGTATAGCGAAATGGCATCATAACCGCAGTTACATTTTCCGCCCCCAGTGCGTCGACGGCAATGGCAAGCGTCAAGGCCGAATCTATGCCGCCAGACAATCCAATAACGGCACCTTTAAAACCATTTTTCTTGACATAGTCCCTCACCCCAATCAACAGTGCTTGATACAACTCAGCTTCATTGGTTAATAATTCGCTGTAATTTTTTTGCTGACATTGCAGCTGTCCCTGTTTGAATTGAACCACAGAGAGTGTTTCTTTAAATTGCGCTGATTGCATCTGCAACTGACCCTGTGCGTCATAGGCCATAGAAGCACCATCAAAAACCAGTTCATCCTGGCCACCCACCAAATTGCCATAAATTATCGGGCAATTCAAGTGTCGAGAAACGGAGGAAAGAAATTGTTGACGTGTTTGCAATTGACATGGATGAAAAAAAAAAGCAAAAA
>CAZKUH010000271.1:0-4184 GCA_964555895.1 uncultured Enterobacterales bacterium | reverse complement strand
ACAACAACACCCTTCTTCTTCTCGTCAATACGCACAAGCTGAAATAATGATTGATTGGCAGAATATTTAAACAGAATTCTGCATAACAGCGACCAACAATTCAGCTAAAGTGTCATTGCAATGAGTTACAATGTCTGATGGTATAGGTGTTCATCTTACATCTAACCTGCGCTCAACATTGCTATTTTTGTGTCTAATCAGGCAATCTTGAGAACCAATAACAGCTAGTTGGACGCAAGATTAACCAAGATAGACGTGAAAATAGCAACATTGAGTGGCTTCTCTTATGCAGAGTTCAGCTTAATTTATAAATAATCATTCAAAATTTGCACATTTCTTTGCCAATGAGATGATATTAGGGCATTATAGCGCGCATTAAATCACTTCATTTGTTGTAAATAAAAAACAGGAGTATAGACAAGGTATGGCGAAAGAAGACCATATTGAAATGGAAGGTACCGTCATTGATACGCTTCCTAACACCATGTTTCGTGTTGAACTTGAAAATGGGCATGTAGTAACTGCTCATATCTCAGGTAAAATGAGAAAACACTACATCAGAATTCTTACTGGCGACAAAGTTACAGTCCAGTTAACCCCCTATGATCTATCAAAAGGTAGAATAACCTTTAGAGCCCGTTAGCTTGTAAGGTCTGAATTTTATTTAAACGCATCCATCTATTATAAAAAAGTTTGTCAAATAAATTCAGGCCGGTATTTCGTTAAGATTTAAAATCTCAAAATTTAGCCCTGATTGCTCTTTGTTCACATCGATGGAAACTTTGCCCCCTTTATTTAATTCACCAAATAAAAGTTCATCCGCCAATGGCCGTTTCAGGTTTTCCCTGATAATCCGTGCCATGGGCCTAGCGCCCATAGTTCTGTCATAGCCTTTGTTGGCCAGCCATTGTTTGGCTTTTTCTGTGACAAACAGAGTGACATGTTTTTCATCCAGTTGCATCTCTAGTTCGACGATAAATTTATCAACAATATGTTCAACAACATCAATGTTAAGATGGTTGAACCAAATGGTAGAATCTAATCGATTCCTGAATTCTGGTGAAAAAGTGCGATTAATCGCTTCAAGGTTCTTTTGATTATTTTCGCTTATTTTAAAGCCGATACCACCTTTTTCTACTTCTTCAGCGCCGGCGTTAGTGGTCATTACCAAGATAATATTTCTGAAGTCCGCTTTGCGGCCGTTATTATCTGTCAATGAGCCATTATCCATAACCTGCAGCAATAAATTGAAGACATCCGGGTGTGCTTTTTCTATCTCATCCAACAACAAAACAGCATGGGGTGTTTTGGTAACAGCCTCTGTCAGTAAACCGCCTTGGTCGTAACCCACATAACCCGGTGGCGCACCGATTAAGCGACTCACGGTATGTCGTTCCATGTATTCGGACATATCAAAGCGAATAAGCTCAATATCAAGGCATTTAGCAAGCTGACGGGATAATTCTGTTTTACCGACGCCGGTAGGACCCGCCAAAAGAAAAGAGCCCACGGGTTTGTTGTCAGAGGCCAGACCGGATCGATTTAATTTGATAGCTGAGGACAGCTGTGTGACAGCATCATCTTGTCCAAAAACCACCAGTTTTAAATTCCGTTCAAGATTTTTTAATGACTTGGTATCATCAGAGTTAACAGATTTTTCTGGTATTCTCGCCATTTTAGCAATAACCATTTCAATTTCATGTATACCAATGGTTTTTTTCTTTTTCGACTCACTGTAAAGTTGCTGGTTAGCACCCGCCTCATCGATAACATCAATTGCTTTATCCGGCAATTTTCGGTCATTGATGTAACGTGATGAAAGTTCTGCGGCAGATTTTAAAGCAGCGGTGGTGTATTTAATCCCATGATGGCTCTCATAGCGACCTTTTAGCCCCTTTAAAATTTTGAATGTTTCATCGGCAGTAGGTTCAACGATATCAATTTTTTGAAAACGTCGAGCTAACGCTCGATCTTTCTCGAAAATGCCTCTATATTCTTGAAAAGTGGTAGAACCCATACAACGCAACTCACCGGAGGCAAGCATTGGTTTGATTAAATTAGAGGCATCCATGACCCCACCCGAAGCCGCGCCTGCGCCAATAATGGTATGAATTTCATCGATAAATAATATAGCCCCTTCTTGCTCTTTCAATTGTTGCAACAGCGCTTTCAAGCGTTTTTCAAAATCACCCTGATACTTAGTACCAGCCAACAACGCACCCAGATCCAAGCTATAAATTTCAGCCGTTTTAATCACATCGGGAACATTGCCTTCAACGATAGCTTTGGCCAGACCTTCTGCTATGGCGGTTTTCCCAACGCCGGCATCTCCAACCAACAATGGATTATTTTTTCGACGCCTGCAAAGCACTTGAATGGTTCTCTCGACTTCAAGCGTACGGCCAATCAAAGGGTCGATTTTTCCAGCAATTGCCAGTTCATTTAGATTGCTGGCAAAGGATTGCAGTGGTTTATTAGCCTCTTTAGCCTGCTGTAAGGAATCATCTTCGAGTTGGTGCGTTTCTTCCTCACCCGGACCGAACTTGGAAATACCATGAGAGATATAATTAACTATATCAAGGCGTGTAATATCTTCTTTATTAAGATAATACACCGCTTGGCTTTCTTGCTCTCCAAAAATAGCCACCAGTACATTTGCACCCGTGACTTCTTTCTTGCCGGATGACTGCACATGAAATACCGCCCGCTGTAACACCCTTTGAAAACCTAACGTAGGCTGGGTATCTCGTTCGCTGTCATCATTCGGCAACAAAGGTGTTGTCTCATCAATAAAGCTGGAAAGTTGTTCACGTAATAAATCAATATTACTGCCACAGGCACGTAAAACATTCGCTGCGTAAGAATTATCAAATAATGCTAACAACAAATGTTCGACGGTCATAAATTCATGCCGTTTTTCTCTGGCCTGTTTAAATGCCAGATTTAATGTGAGTTCCAGATCTTTGCTTAACATCTATCTACCTCTTACTACTTTTGATTTATCACTCACTTTTTTCCATTATTGCCATTAATGGGTGAGAGTTTTCTCTCGAATATTCATTAACTTGACTGACTTTTGTCTCAGCGATCTCACCAGTATACTTACCACAAACACCTTTACCGTTATGATGAACCTGCAACATGATTTTTGTTGCTTGAACTTTGTCCTTGGCAAAAAGACGAAGTAAAATTTCCACCACAAATTCCATCGGGGTAAAATCATCATTTAACAAGATAACATAATACATGGATGGTTCTTTTAATTTGGGAGCCGCTTCCTCAACCATCAGTCCATCATCATGATGTGTTTCAGGGATCTCAGGATCATCACCATCTACTGAAAGTTTAGACGATAAAATATTGTTTTGCTCAAAAGTCATTATGTTTTCAAAACCCAATGCGTTCACTCGCTATTTTTTTAATTATATCATCATAAAATAGTGCTATTAAGCCCAAAATCCAAGTAAGAGAAAAAAGTGTGATGACAGCAATAATAGCCCCGTTTTGTGCAATAAATGTGTGCTGCATCGATAATATTAAGGTGTTAGACGTTAAAATCAACATTTTACTTGACATATAATGACGCTATTGTTATTTTTTTTTGTTACGAAAATGTATTTTGAGTATTTATGCGTAAATACTCGGCTTGAACTTAAGGATATAAATATGGCTAACGGTACAGTTAAATGGTTTAACAATGCCAAAGGATATGGTTTCATACGCCCTGAACAAGGTGGTGAAGATATTTTTGCACACTACTCAACCATCACAATGGACGGTTACCGAAGTTTAAAAGCTGGACAGGAAGTAACATTTGAGATGATTGAAGGTGACAAGGGACTTCATGCAACCCAAATAAAGATGGCCGAACCTGAAGAATGAAATTGTTAGTTCATTATAAAAAAGTCAGCAAAAGCTGACTTTTTTATAATGTTATTTTTATGCTGAAGCTGTTTTTTTAGGATCGTACTGTAAAAATCAAAGTGAAAAAGATATTGTTATTCAATAAACCTTTTCAGGTTTTAAGTCAATTTACCGATACTCAGCATCGAAAAACACTGGCTGACTATATCCCTATTCCCAATGTGTACCCATGTGGACGATTAGATAAGGACAGTGAAGGCTTAATGTTATTAACCAATGATGGAAAGTTCCAGAGTCGCATCAGTCACCCAAAAAACAAA
>CAZKUH010000270.1:0-4187 GCA_964555895.1 uncultured Enterobacterales bacterium | reverse complement strand
ATATTTTATGAATAATTAATGTGACCTGTAAATTACATATTAACTTAATAAGATATAATTCAATAACGGGTTTCATTTTATGATGCTCATAATTTAAAGGAATAGTTTATAAATTCATATCGCCTAATAAGGTGATATTTAACCGGGGTTTTGGATAAGAATAATCAAAAAAACATGACGTCACCATCAATATCATTTGAAATATCATAAGGTTATATGACCAACCATGAATTTCCATGCGACAGTACAGCTATTTTAATGGTTAGCAAGGTAAGACTGCGTGTCAATAGTCATTCTATTGGAAACTAATTTAACGCTGAAAACCCACAAAACACTCTCGTTGTTGTTTAAATTTAAGATATTGGTTTATAATAAATCTTCTCTTTTCTTGGGGAAAGATCAACTTAAAACATAAGGTTTAGTGATTTATAAAAAACGAACCTATCTAGTTTACCGAGAAGAGCGGCGACAAGTACACACCAAAACGACTCAATCAATGGGGTTAAGTTACCTAGAGGGACACCCAGCAACCACGAATCAACGGTACCAGACTTATTGATATTGAAGTCCCAGCGCTGTCGCTTTCCAAATACTCAATTTTAGCACTGCAACTCATTCAAACATAACCAACAATTAACTCTGACACTGTAAATTTCTTCCTGTACGACCTCAGGATGCGGGCTCTCACTGAATGATCAATTGATCGGCTTTCCTGTCGATGGTCACCGTACTACCCGCAATAAAATTTCCTGAAAGCAGATCCTGCGCTAATGGGTTCTCCATTTTTTGCTGAATAGCTCTTTTTAGCGGTCGGGCGCCATAAACCGGATCGTAACCAGCCTCGGCGAGCAAATTCAAAGCGGCATCAGTAACCAGTAGATGTAAATCCATTTCTTCGAGCCGTTTGGCTAACCGTGCAACTTGTATCCGGGCAATCTGTTTGATTTGATTGGCTTGAAGTGGATGGAAAACTACAATATCATCAACTCGATTGATAAATTCCGGTCTAAAGTGTTGACCAACAATACCCATCACTGCCGCTTTAACCTGATCATAATCTTCGTTATCTCGTGTCATCTGTTGAATCATGTCGGAACCTAAATTTGAAGTCATGACGATGACCGTATTGCGGAAATCTACCGTTCTTCCCTGACCATCGGTCAGTCGCCCATCATCTAATACTTGCAGCAAAATATTAAAGACATCCCCATGCGCTTTTTCCACTTCATCCAATAATATAACTGAATACGGCTTACGTCTTACCGCCTCGGTCAGATATCCCCCTTCTTCATAACCGACATAGCCAGGCGGTGCACCAATTAATCTGGCAACCGAATGCTTCTCCATAAATTCAGACATATCAATGCGAACCATCGCTTCTTCGGTATCGAACAAGAATGAAGCCAAAGCTTTACACAATTCTGTTTTACCAACACCGGTCGGACCTAAAAATAAAAATGAACCATTGGGTCGATTGGGATCCGCAATACCGGCTCGAGAACGTCTTATAGCGTTCGAAACGACTTCTACAGCTTCGTCCTGACCAATCACTTTTTTGTGGATAGCATCTTCCATCCTTAATAGTTTGGACTTCTCTCCTTCAAGCATTTTTGAGATAGGTATGCCAGTCCAGGCTGAAATCACTTCGGCAACTTCTTTGTCAGTAACTTTATTTCTCAACAAACTCATGTCTTGCATCTCTGCTTGAGCTGCCATATCGAGTTGTTTTTCCAGTTCCGGGATTTTGCCATATTGTAACTCTGACATTTTTGCCAGATCGCTCGCACGATTCGCCATTTCCAGTTCCAGACGGGCTCGCTCCAAATCTTCTTTGATTGCTTGAGAACCATGTAAGGCCGCTTTCTCAGCGGTCCACACTTCTTCTAACTCTGCGTACTCTTTTCCGAGAGTGTTGATTTCCTGCTGTAATTTATCCAAACGTTTTTTGGAGTTTTCATCTTTTTCCTTTTTCAAGGCTTCTTTTTCAATTTTCAACTGAATTAATCTTCTTTCCAGTTTATCCATCACCTCAGGCTTGGAATCAATTTCCATGCGGATCCGACTGGCGGCTTCGTCAATAAGATCAATCGCTTTGTCTGGTAACTGGCGATCAGAAATATAGCGCTGAGAAAGGTGGGCTGCTGCCACAATGGCTGAATCAGTAATATCTACTGCGTGGTGTAGTTCGTAGCGTTCTTTGAGCCCTCTCAAGATGGCAATGGTGTCTTCTTCAGAGGGTTCCTCAACCAGCACCTTCTGAAAACGTCTTTCCAGCGCCGGATCTTTTTCAATATATTTTCGATATTCATCCAAAGTGGTGGCACCAAGGCAATGTAATTCGCCACGCGCCAAAGCCGGTTTTAACATATTGCCCGCATCCATTGCCCCTTCTGTTTTGCCGGCACCCACCATGGTATGAATTTCATCAATAAATAAAATAATTTGACCTTCCTGTTTGGACAAATCATGCAACACCGCTTTGAGTCGTTCTTCAAACTCACCGCGATATTTTGCGCCCGCTATCAAGGTTCCCATATCCAGAGATAATACTCTTTTTCCTTTAAGACCCTCAGGTACTTCGCCATTGATAATACGTTGTGCCAAGCCTTCAACTATGGCTGTTTTACCTACACCAGGTTCACCAATGAGTACCGGATTATTTTTGGTCCGACGTTGTAGTACCTGAATAGCCCGGCGAATTTCATTATCTCGGCCAATCACCGGGTCTAACTTTCCCTGTTCGGCACGTTCTGTTAAATCAATAGTGAAACGCTCCAGGGCTTGACGCTGTTCTTCCGCATTGGGGTCATTGACTGCTTGACCGCCGCGTACCTTTTCAATGGCCGCTTCAAGCTGGTTCTTTTCAGCACCCGCTTCTTTGTATGCTTTCGCCAGCGCCCCCCTATCTTCCAGCGCTGCGATGGCAAACAATTCGCTGGAGATATACTGGTCTTTGCGCTGTTGTGCCAACTTGTCACAAACATTCAATAATCTGGCCAGATCGTTTGAAACATGGACATCGCCTTCATTACCTTTAACCTGAGGTAAGCCATCCAATATCTCCGCCAGACTTAAACGAAAACGATTCAGATCGACATTTGCCAACCCTAGCAAGTGTCGGACAGAACCGCCATCTTGATCCAGTAACGCCATAAAAAGATGAGTGGGTTCAATCATTTGATGATCCCGACCCAACGCTAACGATTGTGCATCGGCGATCGCCAGTTGAAATTTACTGGTTAATTTATCCATTCTCATGTATCACCCCTTGAAATTGTAGCAATTATCAACACCTGAAAATGGCAGGCGTTATTAACTGCCAGATCAGTTGCTAATTAATGTTAAATGAATACTTTCTATGATAAAGATAATGGGGTTGAAAGTGATTTTTACAAGCTTGTTTTATTCTTCGGGGGTAAAAAAAAAGCTATTTTCCCAATAGTTTTCTACCAATTTCAAGCCGCATTTCTTTATCTATTTTTGTGCCCGCAGGAATAAACTGTAATAACTCCAATTTAGCTCTGGCGGGTAAGATTAACGACCGAAAGGTACTGCCTGGGTATCTTACGCCAGTCAGGCGAAAACAAACAATGGGGCAATTGACTAATTCTGCCAGTTTAAAAACACCCTGTTTCAACGGTTTAAAAGGCGCGTCATCCAGATGCATACCACCATGAGGGAAAAGTGCCACGACTTCATTACTTTCCAGTTGGCGAATGGCTTCTCTAAAAGCGCTTTCAACCCGCCCACTACGATTGACGGGGATACAACCGGACGGCTTAAGTAACCATTTAAAATAAGGGCGATCATATTCCTCTTTAGCCACCAGAAATCTTAACGGTCGACTGGAAGCCGCACCTAGCAACAACGGATCAAGCGCACTTAAATGATTGCAAATGAGTAATAGCGGTCCTTCTGGTAATTTTAATGGCGTAACATCCAGTCCATGGATGTGATGGCAGTAAAAACGATTCCAGCCTTCAAACCAGTTGACAAAACGGTTGCCCCAATCAATCCTGCCATTTTTCATCCCCAACCAGTAGACAATTACCACAAATATTATAAGGATCAAGAGTGTAATAAAATTATTGTTCATGGGGTTTAATCCATCCAGATAAAACTTAACATACGACCCGTTACAACCTCTCGACGGTAAGAAAAAAAACACGCTTTTTCACTAAAAGTGC
>CAZKUH010000269.1:0-4192 GCA_964555895.1 uncultured Enterobacterales bacterium | reverse complement strand
GCATGGGATAAACTCAATGGTCAAGTTACTGGGATATTTACCGAATAGAGATAGAAAGTTGCATAATGTTGCAATATCTTTGCATGTTTCTGGTATAAGGCTTGACAGTTTATTAAGCAAAACAGGTTCAGTACAAATATGTATTCTCACTTTAACCTGCAGATGAAAGGTTTATTATTTTTGAAATTCAGTTATCCTTTCAATTTCCTCAATGGCTTCGGTTAAGTTTTCCAGACGATTTTTAACCACAACCTGTGCATCTCTAAGGCCTTGATTATAAAAATACACACCAATTTCGTTAGCAAAAAAATCAAGTAGAAAATCCGCATCAAATTGACCCATTTCGACATCCATTTCAAGGTTGAAATAACTTTGAATTTTCTCAATAATGAGGTTTTTTTCTGCTTTATTAAAGTTGATTATAGACATATTAAAAGTTAACCTCTGGTTGTTTCAATGGATATTTGAGCAAACAAAATGGCATGTTGCGATTCATTTGACAAAATACCTGACACTATAAATTTCCCCATAGCGGATTTCATTAATGCCCAGCGCAAAAGACACAATATTCTCAGTTTCAGTATTTTTATAGCTGACATTTTTCATGTGTCACGGGTATAGCCTTTAACTTTCCAGGCGATTTTGTGAAGCAAGTGTGGAAATAAACACACATACTTCGCTTGAATCAAATGCTGCTAGCTGATCATGAAGTCAAGCTAACTGCATATCATCAGCGAACATCATTCTAATGCTGTAAATACCAAACTGACCGATACCAAAAAATAGATTCCGCATGGTTTCATATCATAGTTTGTTATTTTTTAATAAATATTTATCCAGATTGTTGGCAAAATCCTGACGATTACTTTGACTGAAGGTTGGTGAACCACCCGTATTAACACCCGTTGATCTTAATGTATCCATAAAATCACGCATATTGAGCCGGGCGCGAATATTTTCCCGGGTATAAATTTCCCCACGTGGATTTAAAGCAATGCCACCTTTGGCGATGACATCCGCAGCTAAAGGTATGTCGCCGGTAATGACCAGATCACCCAAGACCAAACGCCGCACAATTTCGTTATCTGCTACATCAAAACCGGATTCCACTTGCAAAAATTTTATAAAAGGAGATTTTGGAATTTGTAAAAATTGATTGGCCACCAAGGTGGTTTCCGTTTCAGTACGATTAGCTGCACGAAAGAGGATTTCTTTGATAACCACGGGACATGCATCGGCATCAACCCAAATTTTCATGTGAACTCCCAAATAAACTTATCGACTGTCAAACTTAATAGTACCTAACCTGATGAACGCCTTCGTGGTGAAAATTTTTAAATCCTTACTGATCGACACTAAGTTAAGTACAATCAACAGAACACGGATTTCATTTTATTGGTGATTATTGGATGATAAGTAAATGGCGCCCTCGGCAGGATTCAAACCTGCGACTTCACCCTTAGGAGGGGTGCGCTCTATTCAGCTGAGCTACGGGGGCATGATTTTACGGTCGCGGCAAGTGCTATTTTTTTTAAAATTCAATAAATTTGCCGAAATTGTGCGCATCATATCATAGGCTAAAATAGCTGTCAGGGTTTTATTTAGAAGAAAAACTGTCCATTTTGGAGACTAAATAAATGGGACTGAACAATTGAAAAGTGCATATATACCCGTGCCACCTGAAACCGGCTTTTCAGGTGGCACGGGTATAAAAGCTTATCATATTAAAAAAGCTCAACTTCCAATTCAGTGGCATTATCCCCAGCATTTGGTTTGTTCTTGTTACTGTAGCCAAAGCGTTTAGACATCACTTGTAACATGGCGGCAGTTTGTGAAAGATCGCCGCTATCTGACATGGTTTTCTGCGCTGAATCAGCAAGTTTTTGGGTTGCGGCATTGAATTCAGCGATATTGTTATTAATTTGTTGGGCGAATTTACTTTGTTCTGCGGCTGATTGATTCATTTGTGCATTGAGTGCGGCGATACTGGCAACCGAAAGAGTAATGGTGTTGATGGATTCACCCGCCTGTTTGGCCTGGGTGACGCTGTTGATGGCTTTTTCCTGGCTCTGGTTCATGATCTCGACAGCTTTGTTGGTACCTTTTTGTAAAGAAGAAATGGTGCTTTTAATTTCTTCGGTAGAGGCGGTGGTTCTTTTTGACAAGGTCCTCACTTCATCGGCGACGACGGCAAATCCTCTGCCTGCTTCTCCGGCACGAGCCGCTTCTATGGCGGCATTGAGTGCCAGCAGGTTGGTTTGTTCGGCAATGCCATTGATCATGGCCACCACTGAATCGATGCTTCGACTATACTCGTCGATTTGTCTGACTGATGTTGCGGCTTGTTCTACATTGACGGCTAATTGTTGGATGGTGGCTATGACAGCATTGACTTCCTGATTCCCATTGGTGGCGGATTCATCGGCTTCGTTGGCTTTTTCTGAGGCATGCAGTGCGTCTTGCGCAACCTGGTTGATGGAAATTGTCATGGACTCAATAGAGCTGGCAATTTTGTCAATTTCTTCTACTTGAGAGTAAATAGCATCAGTGGTTTGGTCCTTTGCATGTTGCGAACTCATCGCGGCTTCGGTTAGATTGTTGGCCAGATCGCTGACTTCTTCCAGCATTTGTTGTAGCTTGTCCATTAATTTATTAAACCAATAGGCTATTTCCGTCATTTCATCCCGCCCTTTTAGTGCAAGCCGATCGGTTAACATTGCTTCTCCACTGGCCATTTCTTCCAGCATTTGACTGATTCGTTTAGTCGAGTGATTGATACTGCGGGATAATAACAGGATGAGAGGTAGCGAAAGGAGAAGCAGTAGTATGACCATACCATAATAGATATTTTTTATGTTGGTGATATTTTTCTTATATTGTGCTTTTTGTTGAGTAACTAATAACCGGGTGCGCTGTTCGAGTTTTTTCAGCTCGGGATCGATAGCATGGATAGCGGACCGAAATTTTCCGATGTGTTCTTTGATTTCCTTTATGCCGGCCGCCAGGTTTAAAAATTTATCCAGGTAATCCTTGATCAAGGATCTGATAATATTTTGTTGTGTAGCCGACAAAGTTGATTTGTCCAGCAACTGAATGAATCGTGAATATTGCAGATTCATTTTTCCAATATATTTGTCCAAACCTCGGGCGATAAAGTCTTTTTCATGACGCCGCATCATTAACATACTATTAGCAAGTTCCATCTCATTATACTGCCCCAGTACTTTTTCAACCTTGTGTACGGAATTTCGCAGCGCACCCAGTAGCCCACTTTTATGATCCAGACCATTACGTACCTTTAATTTCACCATCGCTTTGAATTCTTTGGAGTAATTTTCTAATATACGCTTAACTTTTTTAGCCAACACAGACAAGGCAGGATCGGTTGTTAGCGAATCGAGATGAAGCAGTTCTTTACCGAGGGTGCCAATAACTTGATGGTGTATTTTGATGTATTTCATTTTGAAACGCAGTAAAAAATCTTTTTCACGCCGACGAGCTTCCAACACTTTATTGGCAATTGTTTGTACCGATATATTGATGTTGTCATAATTGTTGTTTATCTTCTCGGCGTCAGAAGATAATACTTGGGTGTAATAAAAAGTGCCGGCCATGGCGATAAGAGAGATGATGAGCAAAAAGCCAATAATCATGAGTTTTTGACTTATTTTCAGTCTGTTGAGTATATTCATATTGGCGAGTTGTAATTGGCTTCTACTTGGATATAACTATAGTCAATTCTTCGGCAACTATGTGTTAATCTTTAATATTTTAATTTAGCGACAGTCGTCGCTTGATAGGCAGCAAAACGAGTCATTAGATGAAGAAAAAATTATCGCCCTGTTTTATTTAAGCGTCATTTTTTTGACCCATCTCTTCAGCAGAATACAATTTCTTCAATATAATACGCTATCTTACTGATTTCTTGAAAAAAAACATGCATGGTCTATATTTTGCTTATGCGGTATAGGACTGTCTGACCAGTTCATTATACCGTTCGATTTTTGGTTTTATAGAGGGTAGATATCATGGCGAATGACGAAGATTTGGATTTATCGGGTGATGACAGTGAAGATGCCGGCGCACCGGGTAGCGGCGGAGGCAAAGGTAAACTTATTGTTATTATCGCGGCCGTATTTGTTAAGTATTTTCAGCATGCGGTTGTTACCACCAGGGGGCATGAGCAGATTGA
>CAZKUH010000268.1:0-4224 GCA_964555895.1 uncultured Enterobacterales bacterium | reverse complement strand
AAACACTCGGAGTGCGGTCGAATCTCCAGCCGAAGATTGCAAGCGCCAGACAAACCCTGGGGTATTATCAGCGAGATTATTGATTTGTTGTAAACGTGAAACAAAACCTGCCATTTGCGGCGAATCCATCTCGGCTACAGCCTGAGCGATATTGAGTTGGGCTAAATGAGAATGTGGGTTCATTCTAAACAATTTCCAGTATTTTCAGATCGGTGAGCCTGGTGGCATGTTGATGGCATTATCTGTTATTTTTTTGGCTGGAAATCTTAAAAAATGTGAGATATCGAAAATTCTGTTTTGATAGAAGGCATACCAACTATTCTTTTTCCCAGTAATCCAGAGTTGCCATTTCAGCCATCTTTTATAATCGGTTAATGTTTTAAGAATCAGCGGTTTTACTTCGGGTGCCAATTTATTATTGGTATAGGTTTTTATGAGCGCTTGCTGGATTCGATAAATTATCCTTTTTTGAATTTCACCCGTTATGCCATCAAAATTATTCTCTAATATATCAGTTAATTTGGTTAAAATAATGCTCACACCCGGAATGCTGTCATCAATGGCATGCTGCTGTTGAAGTCGACTTAAACGTTGTGGATTTAACAGCACTTCCAGGGTGTGATTAACCGATGCTTCGGCGAGAGATATTTCATCAAATGTAATGCCGGTATATCCTTTGTTACTTTCACGGGTTTCCTTATAGCCGTATGCTTTTGGCGGGATGATTGAACGTATGGGGGTGGGTAATTCCAAATATTCAGGCTGCAGCGTAAGTAGTAAGGCATCAATGGCTTGGTTTTGCGCAGTGCCAGTTGCCATGGTGATTTTGAAATCATCATTTAGTGTTTTAACGGCATAGTCATAATAATAACCGCCGATAGTTTTGCCGACAGCTGTAATCTGGTAGCGTGTGTAATAATAAAGTGGCACTAAAACTTCCGCTAATGATGAATAGGGCTCAGCCAATGGAATAGCATTTTTACCAAACCGAGCCAAAGAAAATTTTCGGATAGCTGACATCCGTTGTAGTTCTTTGATGGCATTGGAACCATTATCCCAAAGATTGGCATCAGGTGCCGCTGTTGAGATAGCACGAGCATCGGGATCGGATAAGTAATGCAGACCGGCACTTTTTATTTGCTGCACAATAGCCATTAATGCCTCATGTTGATCCTGTTCTAACGACAGATCAGTATAGCCGTAGGCGATGGCCTGTTTATCCCAACGACCAATACCGACCGCATAAGCATCAGAAAAATCGAGTTGATTATTTTTCAATAACACTTTGGGTTGTGGATAATCCATTACCGAAGCTCGCGCATCCACACTGGCTGAAAAATTATGTGCGAGTCCTAAAGTATGACCGACCTCATGTGCAGCAAGTTGTCTGATCCTCGCCAAGGCCATTTTTGACATCTCGGTGGTGCGTGCATTTTGTTGCTCAATCGATGAGAGATTTTGCTTAAATGGTGACAATAACGCCTGCGCAATTAAATAATCCTGTCTTACTCTCAGCGAGCCTAATGACACATGACCTTTTATAATTTCACCTGTTCTCGGATCAATCACACTGGCACCATACGACCACCCTCTGGTTGAGCGGTGAACCCATTGAATAACGTTGTAGCGCAAATCCATTGGGTCAGCATTTGCTGGTAATACTTTGACCTGAAAAGCATTTTTATAACCAATGGCTTCAAAAGCCTGATTCCACCAACTGGCGCCATCGATCAAGGCACTTCTTATGGGTTCTGGAGCAGCTGAATCTACATAATATATTATCGGGTTAATGGCTTCACTCAGTGGTGCCTGGGGATCTTTCTTATTCAGGCGATGCCGGGGAATAAAACGTTTCAGCAAATTTTTCCCCAGTGGTGTGGCGTAATCAGCATAACTGATGGAATAATAACCGGATTGTGGATGATATTCTCTGGATTGATATTGATCATCGGGTAATTGTGCAAAAGTATGGTGAAATCTGACACTAAAACTATAGGGATCTGGCGTGACGGAACGTAAAAATTTACCTGGCTTAGTTCCTTTAAAAGTTACGCTGGATTCCAGTTCGGTATTAAATGGAAAAACTTTGGAATTTTTTTCATAAAATGCCGAACGGGATTTATCAACTTTAAAATTCCCTTCTTTCATATTGCTTAAACGTCTGGCGACACCATGAATATCATTGATAAGAAAATCACTGGCATCTACCCATATGCCATTTTCTGTACGCTCGATGATAGGGAATCCCCAAATAACAGAATCGGCGAAGGCCTGATGAACAGATTTTGCTTCCAGTGGATTGTTGGAAATAGCGCGATAGCTGGTGTTTAATTGTTTCAGTAGAATTTTATTACCACCATCTTCCAGCACCACCAGACGCGTTTCGCCTAATTGCCCTCGGTCCAGGCCAATATCATTTGAACCGATGCCCTGTGTTAAACTGCTCTGATAAATAAATTGTTGCTCTAACTGTTTAAATAACAGATAAGTTTTGCCAGTATTTTTTTCATAAATAAAGGGAATATAACCATCATGGAGGATATTTTCCTTTGATAATTTCGCCATAGACTGAGCTGAAGCAATCTGGTTAACCATCAATACATTTAAAATAAGAAGCAGGAATGAGAATATTTTTTTCATTTTACCGTCCAGGTTTGGTCTCGTTTAATGGGCTTTAGTCAAACTCCCAGTTAAGGAATTTTGCAGGGCTAAATCAGGGCAACCGCTGTGGAATCGAAAATCGCTGTCTTCACTTTGAATGAGATCCCGCTCCAGATCAAGGAACTTATCCACTACAGGCTGGATGTCAGTATCACTATAATTTTGTGCCAAATCCAGATAATCTGTAAAATGTCGAGATTCAGATTTTAGTAAAAACTGATAGTATTTGGCCAGCTCATCATCCAGAAAAGGGGCCAGTGCGGCAAATCTTTCACAAGACCGGGCTTCGATAATGGCGCCAATGATTAAGGTATCTACCAGTCTTTGGGGTTCTTGAGAACTGACTTCATCACGCAAAGCGCGCGCATACCTGGCCGCTGAAAGTGCCTGAAAAGTGACCTTGCGCTGCTGCATAATGTCTAAAACCTGCTCAAAATGACGTAATTCTTCCCTGGCTAATCGAGACAGTTTATAGAGCAAATCCTGTTTATCAGGATAGCGATGGATCAGCATCAGGGCTGTTGAGGCGGCCTTTTTTTCACATTGTGCATGATCGATAAGCAAGATCGGCAAATTTTTTATCGCCACATCAATCCAGGCTTGTGGTGTCGGGGTTTTTAAAAAAGATAAAATGGTTGAAATATCGGTTTTCATTTTTACATCAGGCATAAATTTACAGAATTTAGAATCTAATTCTAACAAACTTTTTGCTTTAAAAGGCTTTTGCAGGTCAAAAATAAAGGTGTATTTTATCTGTAGAATAGAAGCTGAAAAAAAAGGAGCCAGACCGAAAGATTGGTGCTGGCTCCAGTTGGAGACAAGGTACACAACGATAACTATTAACAATAAAGATGCTCCAGTAGCAAAAAACAGTGACTGGATTAAAAGTTACTCACCAAGGCGGCATCATTCTCATTGGTTGAAAAATTGATGGCGACGTGGCGGTCGAGCGCGGCTCCTTCAATATCTGTACCGTTTGCACTGGCAAATCTTTCACCCAAGCCTTCAATTTTAATACGCTCTTCCGAGACGCCCATTTCAATGAGAGATTGTTTGACGGTTTTGGCGCGTTCCAGCGAGAGGGCCAGATTATTGATGCTTGTGCCTCTGGTATCTGCATAACCTTGCACATTGATGGTTAACTCGGGAAAAGCAGCCAATAATGAAGCAACAGGGCCCATTTTGCTGTGGCCCTGAGGTTCCAGAGTCACTGAATTAGTGCGAAATAAAATATCGATGGATAAATCAGTACTGATTTTTCTGGCAAACTCCTGGTGGGCAGTTTTTAGTAATCTGCTGTCTTCAATGGTTTCATTTGCCGATAATAATTGGCTCTTTGTTTGGCTGACTTCTTTTTTAAGTTGCACAATTTCAACTTTCTGTTGATCTTTTTCATCTAAACTATTTCCGGTTAAAACGCCAATGAAAGCACCAACGATGGCGCCAGGTGGCCCCCCGGCGATGGCACCAATTGCTAGGCCCGATGCAAACCCGGTTTTTTCTTTGGGGCCCGTCTTGGCAAAAGTGTTGCTGCTGAGGATAATAAGCACTAAGGCTATACTG
>CAZKUH010000267.1:0-4232 GCA_964555895.1 uncultured Enterobacterales bacterium | reverse complement strand
CGTAAGGCGTGGCGACCTGAAATATCTTACCCTCCCGTTCGATTTGTAACGATGTCTGCTGAGTCGCTCAACGCAGGCGTTGAGACACATTCAATTGAAGGCGTGCCAGTTAAGGTATTTAATCCCGCTAAGACAGTAGCAGATTGCTTTAAGTATCGTGGCAAAATTGGCCTGGATGTAGCACTGGAGGCGCTACGTGAAGGCTGGTCTTCTCGTAAATTTAGCATAGATGAACTACAGCACTACGCGAAAATTTGTCGCGTGCAAAAGGTAATGCAACCCTATTTGGAGAGTCTTGTATGATCTGTTTAAAGATTGCGGGTGTTTGATCCTAATGGCAACGGATAGAGCCGCTTCAATACGTCAAAAATTACGTAATCTTGCTCGTGAACATGAGGAGGATTTTGATTACGTATTACGCCAATATGTTATGCAGCGTTTATTGTATCGACTCAGTCGCAGTGAATATACCGAGCAGTTTTTACTTAAAGGCGCTTTATTATTTTGGGTGTGGAATGAAGGTTTTCATCGACCTACACGCGATATCGATTTACTCAGTTTTGGTGACAATGATGTACCGCATCTTGAATCTGTGTTTCGTCAGATAGTCGGTCAGGATGAAGATGACGGCCTGGTATTTGATGTTGCTTCTGTATCAGGTATTGAAATTAAAGAAGACGCTGATTACTCAGGTGTACGTATAACGGGTTTTGCAAATTTGAAGAATGCGCGGATTCCATTTCAAGTTGATATTGGTTATGGCGATGCTGTGGTGCCTGCCGCCGAAGAAATAAAACTACCCGTGTATCTTGATTTACCTGCACCACAGTTAAGGGCTTACCCAGTCTATGCGGTGATTGCTGAAAAATTTCAGGCGATGGTGATGCTAGGTATCGCTAATAGTCGTATGAAAGATTTTTACGATATTCGCGTAATCGCGCAGTCGATGATATTAGATGGAAATATTTTAGCGCAAGCCATGAAAGCCACATTTGAGACAAGAAAGACAGCTATTTCTACTGAGGCTCTTACTCTTTTTAGTAATGAGTTTAAGCAAGATACCGGTAAGAGCGCTCAATGGAGAGCATTTCTAAATAAGAACAAGATAACGGATGAAGCGGGGTTTTCGGATGTCATCGATGAGATCCAACGATTTATTGAACCTATTTATCAAACGATCTCTGAAAATCGGTCGTTGACTACACAGTGGCAACCGGATGTTTTTTGTTGGAAGGATGAATAATAGGTAACTTTTTATAAGAGCGCCTATGTAAGATAAATAGGCGCTCGATTTAATAATTTATATCTCTGTGTTTTCAGCGACATCCAGTGCATCATCCAGCTCGACGCCAAGATATCTTACTGTACTATCTAAATTGCTGTGTCCTAACAGTAGTTGGATAGCTCTAATGTTCTTGGTTTTTTGATAAATCATGGATACCTTAGTGCGTCGTATTGAATGTGTGGCGTACTCATAAGGATCTAAGCCAATTTCCACGAGCCATGTTTTTAACAGTCGAGCATACTGTCGAGACGTTATATGATCAGATTGATGAAATCTGCTTTTAAACAAATAGTCAGTGTATGACAGATTTTTACTCTTGATTAATTCCGAAAGTGAATTACGCGTCTGTTTGGTAATTTCAAACTGAACGGGTTTCTTCGTTTTTATTTGCATGACTGTGCTGCGTTTTGCTATTCGTGTTCCATGTGCGACATCGCTGACTTTAATCTTTACCAGATCACAACTTCTTAACTTGCTATCAAGCGCCAGATTAAAGAGTGCGAGGTCACGTGTTTTATTGGATATCTGTAATCGAATGCGGATAGCCCAGACTTCATTGAGTTTTAGCGGTGGTTTCTGGCCTGTGAGTTTGCCTTTGTTCCAGGGAGTACGATGTGGTTTATCGTGTGTTAAATATAACATGACGGTTCTCCATTTTTTTGATGGGAACCTATTAAGAATAATGAGATCAGGAGAAAATGCTAGGGTTGTTATTTACGAAGCCTACATTGATAAAATACCATTAAAGGCGTGTAGTCACCACATAACGAACCTCCAGGAAATTTGTATAGCAGAGGTAAAATACGACTAAGCAGACATTAATGATTGGTTAAAATTAAATCCCTCCGGTAGCTTTTTTCGTTTCTGTTTCTTCCCCTGTCTATTTTTTAAAATTTCCGTAGCCTGCCTGTAACATATTAATGCTAACTTAAATTTTCTAAGAAAAACTTGTACATTGTTTATACAGGAAGTGAATCATGAAGTTTATTTATACATATTTACAAATTATATTTTTTATTACCAGTTTGTTCTTTTCTATAGTTTTTCCTGCTTATTCTCAACCAGTTAATGATAATGTTAATGATAATATTACCTGGCAGGGTATTGGTGGTTTGCCGTCATTTGCAGGAAATAATATAGGTGCTACGAAAGAAGTCAACGAACCTAACCATGCCGGCAATATTGGTGGATCATCCGTATGGTATGGTTATGATGGTCATATGCCTGGTCGTCAGGCTATTACTACTAATGGGAGTGGTTTTGACACTATAATTTCATTATATTATTTAGATGCAGGTAATTTCACTAATCCTTCTATAGATTTCACACCACTCGTAACAGTCGCTTCAAATGATGATGTTGGCGTAGGACAACAAACGAGTCGCATAGAATTCGATCGTTTAGTGTGGTGGGGGCCTGATGTATCATCTTTTGGTAATGCTCAAGCTCTCTTATATTTAGTTATCGATGGGAAAAATGGTGCAACAGGAAATTTCTTATTATCGACTGAATCTTTGCCTCCAAATAATGATAACTTTTTTGATGCGACTGTAATAAATGCATCTCAGGTAGTTAGTATTTATGGTTATAATTACAATGCTACGGTTGAGTTTGGTGAACCGAATGATGGAGGCGGGAATAATACGGTCTGGTATAAGTGGACAGCGCCTTTTGGTGGTTTATTAACACTTGATACATACGAAGAACCAATATTATCTACTTTTGCATCGACTAAAAGTCGTATGGATACTATTCTTTCAGTATATGTTGGTTCAGATGTGACTAACCTTTCTTTGATTGAACGTAATGATAACGATACGCAGCGCGGTGACGGAAATGATAGTCGTATTGATATTAATGTAATAGGTGGGCAAACGTATTACTTTTCTATCGATGGACCCACTGGTGATGGAGCATCAGGAATAAAAAATGGCGATCTTACGTACCCAGCTATAATAGCAAAAAACAATGAAGGTGAATTTAAGCTTAATGTAAGGATTGATAACCAATTTACTGCGGATCTTGAAGTCGTGAGTGTGGAAACGGGTAATTATGTAAGCAACCGTAAACTAACTTATACCATTAAAAACAATGGGTTTTCTAATGTTTTTGATGCTCAGGTTATATTTACATTAGGGCCTAAAATTAAAATAACATCAGCTGGTACATGCACAATATCTGGGATGAGCCTTATATGCCCTGTTGGAGGTATCGATGCAGGCATTACTAAAACGATGGAGACTAGTTTTTCTATAATTACGACGGAGGCGGGTGCTGAAGCAGTTGATTTAGAAATTTTCAGTAATAGTATAACTGATAGCTATTCTGCGAATAATGTTAAAACATTTAATCTTGACATTGTGAAAAGCACACAGGTACCAATGTTTGGTTTTTGGGATCAGAGCGCTTTGACATTACTGCTATCAGTATTTGGTGTGGTTGCACTTCGTAAACATAGTATCAAAATATTTAAACAATGAATGTAATAAAATTGTAACACCTTCTTGTTATTATTTCGATTTGGGTTTGTTAAATCACTTTGGGTGCAATTCCCCGTCGGCTTGCTGCGGGCTAGCTTATTGGTTTTTTTGGATGATGAATATTTTTTTCTTAGTACTAATGTCTAGTGGGTTAATTTTTTTATCTTCATGTACACCTGAAAATAGCACCAATAAAGACAGTTCTATAAATACTGATAGCGATGTTGTTATATCATTAAGTGGGATAGAAAAATATCAGTCATTTACGGCGGGGCCAAACACGTTTATAAAAATCGAAGGTTCTGATGTAGATGTATCAGCGTTTCCTGTTTTTACTTCAACACCTGCTGTTAATGCTACAAAGTTATCTATAAATCCAAACATACTCGTTGTTGCTGATGAAGATGAAGGACTCCTTAGAGTGCTAAACACCAATAGCTTTATTGAGCTTGGGCATCTTAATGGAC
>CAZKUH010000266.1:0-4233 GCA_964555895.1 uncultured Enterobacterales bacterium | reverse complement strand
GGTTTGGCTATTGTTGGCATATGTCTTAAAATTTAAAAGGATTAAAGGGATGCTTGTACTCTACAACAGTTATAGCTATTTTTACCAGAATGAATAAACGCTATTTGGTCATATTATCAATAAATGATTTTACTCCGGCCAGCCAGCTTTTAGCTTTTGGACTGTGTTTCCCCGGTTTCTCATTCATTGAATTGCGAAATTCGCCCAGCAGCTCTCTTTGATGTTTTGTCAGTTTGACCGGCGTTTCAATGAGAACTTTACAAAATAAATCGCCTTTATAACCCCCCCGCATTGCAGGAACGCCTTTACCTCTTAAGCGAAACATTTTTCCTGTTTGTGTTTCCTGAGGAATTTTCAAAGTGACTTTACCATCAAGTGTCGGCACTTCCAACTCCCCACCCAGCGCTGCGGTAACAAAATCAATAGGCACTTCACAATAAAGATTTTCATCATCCCGTTCAAAAATATCGTGCTGTTTGATGTGCATCTGCACATACAAATCACCCGGCGGTGCTCCGGCATCACCCGCTTCACCTTCTCCGGAAAGACGAATGCGATCACCCGTATCAACACCGGCCGGCACTTTGACAGAAAGTGTTCTTTCATCCCTAACTTTACCTTGACCATGACAGTCAGGACATTGCTCTTTAATGGTTTTTCCAACGCCGTGACAAGCCGGACAGGTTTGTTGAATTGCAAAGAGTCCCTGTTGCATACGAACCTGTCCGTGTCCACCACAAGTATTACAGGTTGCTGGTTTTGTTCCTTTTTTCGCCCCTGACCCTTCACAGCTATCACAATGAATATGTCGTGGAACCGTTATTTTAACAGCCGCACCATGGACTGCCTGCTCTAAAGTTATTTCAAGATTATAACGTAAATCGGCGCCACGCTGTGGTCCTCTGGTGTTACTGCGCCGGCCTCCGCCAAAAATATCGCCAAATACATCACCAAAAATATCTGAAAACCCTGCACCGCCACCACCAAACCCTGCTTGCTGATTGACGCCTTCATGCCCAAATTGATCATAAGCCGCCCGTTTTTGTTCATCATTTAATATTTCGTAGGCTTCTTTTATTTCCTTGAATTTTTCTTCAATTTCCTTATCTCCTTCGTTGCGATCAGGGTGATATTTCATCGCCATGCGGCGATAGGATTTCTTCAATTCAACTTTTGTGACTTCTCGGCTAACGCCTAAAACTTCATAATAATCACGCTGGGACATAAACAACTCACCTGGATCAAGCTAACTTAATTGACGCCATACTCACTGTAACAATTGGCTATAACGAGAAAAACGCGAACAACCATGACGACCATTCGCGCTTAACACCGGTACTACTTTAACGCACTCTCAAGAGCAAACTTATTTCTTGTCTTCACTAACTTCTTCAAATTCAGCATCAACCACGTCATCATTGGTTTCCGCTGTGGGTTCAGGCTGGGCTTCCGCCGCCCCTTCCTGGGCTTCAGCTTGGGCTTTTGCTTGTAATCTTTCAGCCATTTTAGCGGAGGCTTGTGACAAGGATTCGGTTTTGCTTTCAATGCCATCCTTGTCACCGTTTTTAACCGCATCTTCAAGATCTTTAATCGCGCTCTCGATGGATTTTTTCTCATCATCGGTCACATCTTCAACATCTTTGAGTGATTTCCCTGCCGCATGGATCAGAGCCTCAGCCTGATTTCTTGCAACAACTAACTCTTCGAATTTTTTATCTTCTTCGGCATGGGCTTCAGCATCCTGCACCATTTTTTCAATTTCATCTTCCGACAAGCCGCTGGACGCTTTAATTTCGATAGATTGCTCTTTGCCAGTCGCCTTGTCTTTCGCACTCACATGCATAATACCGTTGGCATCAATATTGAAGGTCACTTCAATTTGTGGCATACCACGAGGTGCGGGTGGTATATCGGTTAAATCAAATTTACCCAAAGATTTATTCTGACTGGCAATTTTACGTTCGCCCTGCAACACATGTACAGTTACTGCAGTTTGGTTATCATCGGCTGTTGAAAAAACTTGTGATGCTTTAGTCGGGATAGTGGTGTTTTTATCGATGAGATTGGTCATCACCCCACCAGCAGTTTCAATACCAAGCGATAAGGGTGTGACATCTAATAGCAACACATCCTTGACGTCCCCAGAAAGCACTGCACCCTGAATGGCAGCGCCCATGGCGACAGCCTCATCGGGGTTAACATCCCGACGTGCATCTTTACCAAAAAATCCAGTGACCGCTTCCTGTACTTTAGGCATACGGGTCTGCCCACCAACCAGAATAACATCGTCGATATCTGATTTGCTGAGACCGGAATCTTTCAAGGCGATCTGTAAAGGCTCAAGTGTTCGGGCAATCAGGTTTTCAACCAAACCTTCGAGTTTCGCACGGGTAATTTTGATGTTCAGGTGTTTGGGACCTGAAGCATCAGCCGTAACATAAGGCAGGTTTACATCAGTTTGTTGTGTTGAAGAAAGCTCAATTTTGGCTTTTTCAGCCGCCTCTTTCAATCGTTGTAAAGCGAGTGGATCGTTACGCAAATCGAATCCGGAATCTTTTTTAAATTCATCGACAAGGTAGTCGATTAGTAACAAATCAAAATCTTCACCACCCAGGAAGGTATCACCATTGGTTGCCAGTACTTCAAAAGTATGCTCACCATCAACTTCAGCGACTTCAATAATGGAAATATCGAAAGTTCCTCCACCCAAGTCATAAACGGCAATGGTTCTGTCACCTTTACCTTTATCCATACCATAAGCTAATGCTGCTGCAGTGGGTTCGTTGATGATACGTTTGACTTCCAAACCAGCAATTTTACCGGCATCTTTAGTCGCTTGACGTTGTGAATCGTTGAAATAGGCCGGAACAGTAATAACCGCTTCGGTTACTTTTTCGCCGAGATAATCTTCGGCTGTTTTCTTCATTTTCTTCAGAATTTCCGCAGAAACCTGGGGAGGTGCCATTGATTGACCATTCACATCGACCCAGGCATCGCCATTGTCTGCCTTGACAATTTTATAAGGTACCATGGCGGTATCTTTCTGTACGACTTTGTCGTTAAAACGGCGACCTATCAGTCTTTTTATGGCAAACAAGGTGTTTTCAGGATTAGTGACAGCCTGACGCTTGGCGGGTTGCCCAACGAGGGTCTCCGCATCTTTGGTAAAAGCCACAACCGACGGCGTGGTTCTGCCACCTTCAGCGTTTTCTATTACCTTGATATTTTTGCCATCCATCACTGCAACGCAAGAGTTTGTGGTGCCTAAATCTATTCCAATAATCTTACTCATATATTGCTCTCCTATTCTTTGAAAGCGTTAAAAATATTCGTTGTAACCCTATGTGGGGTCGGCGATACTAAATACAAGGGCTATACCCGTGCCACTTCAAAATACAGCTCAGGCGCTCTCATCAACCGGCTTGGTGGGGCCACGAGCAACGACCACACGAGCAGGCCTTACGACACGACCATTCAACAGGTAGCCTTTTTGAAATACCTGCATCACATGATCCGGATTCACTTCTTCACTCTCAACCGTCGTCATTGCTTCGTGATGTTCCGGGTTAAAGGGGTGGCCTTCTGGATCAAGTCGTTCTACTCCATGTTTATCCAAGACATCAACCATCAACTTGAAGGTCAGCTCCATACCTTCACGCATAGAACTTGATGCCGATTGTTGTTCTATGCTCATTCCTTGCTCCAAACTATCGAGCACCGGAATGAGATCATTAACAAAACCTTCGATGGCATATTTACGTGCATTGGCAATATCCCGCTCGGATCGACGCAGCAAATTTTCTGATTCCGCTTTGGTTCTCAATGCTAGGTCATAACTTTCTTCCGCTTTCGCCAGTGCTTGTTCGAGCTGTTGCTCCAAAGTAATCTCTTCCTTACGCGCTTTTTTAGCAGTAACATTTTTAGCATCCGGTGCAACAGTTTCCTCATCTTTGGTAGCATCCGCTTTGTTTTTGCCAGCAGTAGATTGTGTCATTACTCTTTTCACCTGTTTTTTTAAATATATAAATACTGACCGATATATGGGGATGGCTGGATGGAGTTCAAGCGTTAAAGTCGAATATCAGCGAATTAATGGCTAACTTGGCGTGGAGTACTTGCCAGATCAGCGGAATCTACATAGAATCTAGGCAACCTTCATTTCCAGATAGAGTCATGCAAAAAACTTTTAGCACCATCGGTATCGTTGGAAAACCGCAAAATGCCGAATCAGCA
>CAZKUH010000265.1:0-4240 GCA_964555895.1 uncultured Enterobacterales bacterium | reverse complement strand
GATGACAATAAAAAAGGCTACTCATTTCTATGACAATAAAAAAGACTGCTCCTTTATATGACGAAGGGTGTAGCATTGTACTTTTATTCTTGGTACCCATCAGGGTTTTTCGATTGCCAGTTCCATTGATCTCTCATCATTTCAGCCAAACCGAATTCTGTTTCCCAATCCAGTTCTCTTTTTGCTTTCTGCGCATTTGCATAACAAATTGCGATATCCCCCGCTCTTCTTTCCACTATCTCAAAAGCTACCTTTTGTTTTGAAGCACTTTCAAAACTTTTGATCATTTGCAATACACTGTATCCGATACCAGTTCCCAGATTATAAGTCACTACGCCAGGATTTCTGTTTAACTTATCGAGTGCTTTAACATGGCCTTTGGCCAAATCTACCACATGGATATAGTCTCTAACGCCGGTACCATCTTTTGTTTTATAATCACCGCCAAAAACTGATAGTTTATCCAATTTCCCTACTGCAACCTGTGAAATATAAGGTAACAGGTTATTAGGGATATCATTAGGATCCTCACCTATCAAACCACTCGCATGGGCACCTACCGGGTTGAAATAGCGTAATAAAGCGATGTTCCACTTTGGCTCAGATACATTTAAATCCTTCAGGATATGCTCTACCATAAGTTTAGAACTGCCATAAGGATTAGTGGTTGAGGTTGGAAAGGTTTCGTCGATAGGTACGCTTGCAGGATCACCATACACTGTCGCCGATGAGCTGAAAACCAGGTTATAGCATTGGTACTCATCCATTACCTGACACAAACTAATAGTGCCCATTACATTATTTTCAAAATAACGTAGCGGTTGTTCAACAGATTCGCCAACAGCTTTCAAACCTGCAAAATGAATCGTCGCATCAATTTTATGGGTTTCAAATATTTTTCTTAATGCTTCTTTATCAAGCACATCGGCTTTTACAAAAGGTATTTTTGTGCCCACTAACTGACCGACACGATACAATGATTGGGTTGTAGAATTAGATAGATTATCTAATACAACAACATCATGGCCGGATTGATACAACTCAATCAAGGTATGACTCGCGATATATCCCGCGCCACCTGTCACTAGAATAGTCATGTTAAAGTTTATTCCTCAATCTTTGTTCCACGTCCAATACCGTAATAGTCAAATCCCATCTTCTTCATTGTCGAAGGGTCATAAATATTTCTACCATCCATTATAATAGGGAAATTCAAATTGTTCTTTATTATTTCAAAATCAGGACTGAAAAACTCTTTCCACTCCGTTAAAATGATCAGCACATCGGCATTAACGGTAGCATCCAGAGCATTCTCACAAATGGACAAATTCTCATGCGCTATAACTGCTTTAAAAGCGTTATTTGCCATAGGATCATAGGCTCGAATCAATGCCCCTTGAGAAATGATCGTTCGAGCCATTATTATCGAAGTGGCATTTTCTACACTACTTGTGCCTGGTTTAAATGCAGTTCCCCAAATAGCGATGGTTTTTCCTTTGATGTCTGATTTAAATAATTTCCACAGTTTTCTGAATAACAACTCTTTTTGTGCTTGATTACTTTTAATTGCGGCTTCAAGTAAACTCGGATCAGCCCCTTTTGCAGATAATAATTTAGCAAACTCCTCAATATGACGACCAATGTTCTCGCCACCATAACCACAACCAGGATACAAATAATGTGGTCCAATCCTTTTATCTTTACCCAAACCCAGTCTGACAGAATTAATATCAACATCCAGTTGTTCTGCTGCATTTGCCATCTCATTAACCAGACTTAATCTGGAAGCCAACAAGGAATTAACGGCTAATCGAGTAAACTCTGCCTCTCTACGCCTCATATAAACAAAAAGGTTTTCTCTCAAAGAGAATGGATTTAATACTGCGTGTAAACTATCAACATTCGTGTTTTTATCAAAACCTAAAATCATTCTGTCAGGTCTTCTGAAATCAGTCAGCGCCGTTCCGGCTTTAATAAAACTTGGAAATATCACTACATCCATTGAATCCATACCATTTTCATCAATTAATTGTTGTACTTGATCACCAAAACCCACCGAATGCGAACATTGTAATATGATAGTTTTAGTAGCATCTGCAACATTAACTTTAATCAACTGTTTGATAACTGTCAGAATTTCAGATTCATCTTCAAGCGCTATAAAGCAAAGTGTAGACAGTGTAAAGATATCTGATTTATTTTTTTTAAATGACAAGAATTTTTTTTCAATCATTAAATCCATTAATATCTGCAGTAATGGCTCTTCAACAATAAACTTCCTTTCAAATTGCATTTTTGTAGATTCTTCACAAATATCTCGCCGATCCTTTAGTTTAGTTTTTTTTGAATGATGAGAACCTTGTAATAGATAAATTTCGTTACCCAACTCAGCTAGACAGCAAGCGGTTACAACTGCGGTTAAATTCTCTCCAACAACTGAAATTTTCATCTTAAAACCTTAATTTAATTCTGTTTTTTCTGGTGGATATGATCAATTAGCGACAAAGTGGACTGATCTAAATAAATTGTATTGTTGATATTGCTATCGAGTAATTCCCATGTTTCTTTGGCCATCACTTTACCTAATTCCACGCCCCATTGATCGAAAGGATTTATATCCCAGATCACTGACTGTACAAAAACTTTATGTTCATAAAGTGCAATCAGTTGACCCAGACTGAAAGGTGTTATTTCGTCAATTAGCAATGTGGATGAAGGTTGTCCTCCCGGGTATTTTTTATATTCAGGCACCTTCTCTATTGTCACATTCGATTCAATGGCATCATCACCTAAAAATAGCACTCTTGATTGTGCCAGGCAATTTGCCTGAGAGAGTTTTTGTTGTTTTTTTAAATTGATTCGTGATGATTTCGATTGAATATTATCATAACGGTTGATTGCTAAAATAAAATCACAAGAAACTTTTTGCGTGCCTTGATGAAGTAACTGATAAAATGCATGTTGTGAATTCGGACCAACCCCCCCCCAGATCACAGGACAAGTAGAATATTGAACTTTTTCGCCTGTATTCGCTACCGATTTCCCATTACTTTCCATTTCTAATTGCTGCAAAAATTGTGGGAAGAAAATAAACCGGCCATCGTAGGGCAAAATGGCGTGTTGCTGAATATGCAGGAAATTAACATTCCATATCCCAACCATTGCCAATATAACAGGTAAATTATCGGAAAAATCAGCCTGCATAAAATGTTCATCCATGCTGTGAGCGCCTTTTAATAGCTCCCTAAAGCCTTTCATACCAATTTTTAGCGCAATGGGCAAACCAATGGTTGACCATAAAGAAAAACGACCGCCTACCCAGTCCCAGAATAGTAATTGATTATCTCTACCGAGTCCCCATTCATCCATTAGATTTTGCTTGGCAGAAATCCCGATAAAGTGCTGTTGGATAATAATGCTTTCATCCTGACAATACAAAGACATCCATTTTTTTGCAGTCTCAGCATTAGAAAATGTATCTATGGTGGTAAAAGATTTTGATGCCAAAATAAATAAAGTAGTTTCTGGGTTGAGTTTTTTTAATAATATGGATAATTGCGAACCATCAATGGAAGAGGCAAAATGAATATTCACCGGATTAATTACTTTGACTTCAAAATCGGTTAACGCGGTACACACCATCAAAGGTCCGAGTTCGGAACCACCGACCCCCAAATTAACCACATCGGTTACGGCCTTACCATTAAAACCTCGCCATTGACCAGATAATATTTTATCAACTATATTTTCCATTTTAGTTAATTCATCAGTCACCTTGTCAGACCAATTTAATATTTTTTTATCGTTGCCCAACACACCTCGTAACAACCAATGCGCTGCGGCTCGGTTTTCTGTTTTGTTAATTTTATTCGCGCTAAACAGTGATTTTATCTTCTCTGGCAAAAGGCACTCTTTCGTCAATAATTGCAAATTAAACAATATCTCCTCATTGATTATATTTTTAGAAATATCAAGCGCCAAACCATCCAGAGTATAGAGTTTGATTTTTGTATGCTCTTTTTGCAAACGATCTTTGATATTCTGGAATACTGTCTTTGATGACGCAGCCAGATGAGAGAGTTTTTTCCAGGCTGGGAGCTTATCCTGTCCCATTTACATTGTACTCAACTGTTTTTTTAGCGTCATCCCGTAACGCTCGGATTCTAGCGAAAGGGTTAAATTGGCTCTAAGATATCCTGCTTTATTGCCGCAATCAAAGCTTCTTTCTTTCAAAACCACC
>CAZKUH010000264.1:0-4251 GCA_964555895.1 uncultured Enterobacterales bacterium | reverse complement strand
GGGTATACATCAACACACTAGGCTTTATTTTAGAGAAATGAGCTTAAAATGGATGAAATGATGATGCGTGGCAATAAATATTCGTCTAGTCTGGCTATTTAGGATATTATTTCATCATAAAAAGCACTCTACACTGATATTTTGCTAGTATTCCTTTTTTGAAGCTGGAATATTTTGATCTTTTTAGCGGTGTTGGATATCAAAAAGAACTTTTTCATCTCAGGGAAGCACATAAAGGACACCATGATTAAGAAAAATTTACTATTTGGCATTTTACTGCCTGCGCTATGGTATTTAACTACCAGTTTACCCGCCCTGGCTTTTAAATCTCTCGATATTGAAAGCTTCACCAAATTTCCTGCAGCAAGGAATTTACAGATCTCACCAGATGGAAAACATCTTTCTATTGTTTTCAAAAAATCAGGGATAGATTATCTGGGTGTATTGGATAGGAAGTCCAGGAAAGTATTGAAGACCTTTGGCGTAAAAGGTCGGGGTAAATCAGTCGGTAAAGTTTACTGGGTCAATAACGAACGGCTTGTTTATAGTGTAGAGCAAAATTACGCATGGAATAAGCAACGATTCTCTAATGGAGAGTTGGTTGGTGTGAATATAGATGGCACCAGGCATAAACTTATTTTTGGTTATAAAGCTGGTGAAATGCAGATATCTTCTCGTCGGCGTACTAAAGAGGCTGAATATGGGAATCAAAAAATTATTGATTTTCTTGATGATGATAAAGATAATATTCTGATTATATTCTATCCCTGGCATGTCCGGGGGCGATATTGGGTGAATAATGAAAATGCTAAACCTATTGTATATAAATTAAACGTCTATACGGGGCAGAAACGTAGTGTGGATTATTTGCCCACACCCAATGCGTCGGCCATTACTGATAACAAGGGTAGATTACGTTTTTCAATCGGGGTTAATGATAAAAATGAGCATGAAGTTTTTTACAAAGAGATTGGCTCGAATGACTGGCTCTCATTTCACATTAAAAAATTTGAGGGTTTAAATGCAACGCCGCTGAGTTTCACTGCGGATAATAAAAGCGTTTATATTCTAGCGAATGCAGGCGTTGGTACGCGCGCACTTTATCTTTTTGATCTAGAAAAACAGTCTGTTCGACAAGTTTTTCATGATGAGAAAGTGGATATTGGTCGTATTATCAGAAATTTTTCTGGAAAAAGAGTGGTTGCGGTGAGTACAGAACTGGGTATTCCAACTTATCACTATCTTGATTTGAAAGATGCAAAAGTTAGATTTCAAAAGATTTTGTTAAAAGTTTTTAAAGGAAGCAATATTGTTATAACCAGTGCAACTCAAGATGTTAAATTTCTAGTCTTTCTGGTGTATTCAGATACTAATCCCGGTGATTATTATCTGATGAATACGGAAAATTTAAAAGTTTACTTTGTCGTCAGTAGGAAGCCAAATATAGATCCCAGTCTGATGGCTAAAACGACAGCTATTACTTTTAAGGCGAGAGATGGACAAACTTTATATGGATATTTAACTGGCGTACAACAAAAAAATAGCCAGTTGCCATTGATCGTCTTACCGCATGGTGGCCCCCATGGTGTGAGAGATCGATGGGGTTTTGATTGGGAGGTTCAGTTATTAGCCAACAGAGGTTACGCAGTATTACAAGTGAATTATAGAGGTAGCGGGGGCTTTGGCATTCAATATCAGCGTGATGGGTACGGTGAATGGGGCGGGTTGATGCAAGATGATATTACCGATGCTACAAAATACGTCATTAAAATGGGCTGGGCCGATCCAAAAAAAATATGTATATATGGAACCAGTTATGGCGGCTATGCTGCATTGATGGGTGCCGTCAGAGAACCTTATTTGTATCAATGCGCCATTGGTTCAGCCGGTGTCTACAACTTGCCTATGATGTTCAAAGAAGGGGATATTGCTAGCAGAAAAAATGGTGTCGCCTATCTGAAAGATGCATTGGGTGATGATTTATCAGACCAAAAATTGCACTCTCCCGTATTCAACGTAGAGAAAATAAAAGCCAATATTTTGCTTATTCATGGAACCAAGGATAAAAGAGCACCAATAGAACAGGCAGAATCATTAAAAAAAGCATTGAATAAAATAGGCAAAAAATATGAATGGCTGGAAATTTCCAATGAAGGCCACGGTTATTATGACGAAAAAAATCGCTTGCGAGTGTATGGCAAGATATTACAATTTTTAGCAAAAAATATCGGTAGCAAATAGCTTGATTAAAACCTGGTTAACCTGATGGAAGTATTAGCGAAAGGAAGCGGGATAAGATTGAGGATAAATAATGAGTGTGGATATTTCAAAAATAGGTCGCTTTGATCGTTCTTTTATTGTGATGATGATCAGAGATTTTTTCCTGCTACTGATAGTTGTAGTTTTGTTGGAACAAGGTGTTCGCTTTGCAATCGTCATGTATGATTTTAATCACGAACACGAAAAAGAGACCGCTGAGATTGCAGAAAATATTGCAAATGATGTGAGAAATTTAATGCGCAATAAAGGTGGCCCGATTGTTTCCAGTACTTTATACCCGATAATTAAGAGAAATCACCTGGCGATTGGCTATCAAATGTCATTAATCCCGTCAGATGAGACTATTTCATCGATTAAAAAAGTTTTTGATTTTACGCCGAAAGGGATACCTGCTGAATGGGGTACAGGACGTTTTTATGAAAAAAGGGTGGATATTTTAGCTGAAAGTTCTTGTTTAAGCTGTCATGTTGATGCCAAATTGGGGAGTACTTTAGGTCAGCTCAAAGTGCGGAGTTATTTAGGGCATCATATAGAAAGTTGGTGGGCTGAAGCCAGATTAACTGCACTTTTGAGATTAGGCGAAGCATTCATTCATTCTTTTATTTTATTTTTTCTGTTAAAAGTAAGGATGGAACCAATGCTATCGCTGCGTGCTGTGGTGGCATCTTTATCTAAAGCGGGAGCGGATCTCAATCGACGAGCCACTTTGACCTCGGAAGATGAATTTGGGGAATTAGCCAGAGATTTAAATCATTTTCTGGATAGATTGAGCATGATCCTAGACGATGTTGGAGAGGTACTGGAAAAAGTAACCGTATTGAATCTTCGATTAAAACAGGTAAATTCGCAAATTGAAAAGAAATTTGAACAAATAAATGCCTCATCACAACATACATCAGCGTCAATGTTTAAGGGCAATCCATCGCTCCCAATATTATCAGAAGAATGGAAAACTGCCATGCAGTTAACTATTTCATCGCTGAAAGATTCCGTCATGGATCCCGCAAAAATGGTGGAAATTAACAAACTGTTGCCACAGATCTGGCAACAGTTTGATAACACATCTAAGCAGCTGGAAGATTTGAATCGAACGCATGCATTGACGAGTGAAGGATTAGCTGGAATGAACGTGGAATTAAATGATTTTGGGCATTACATCAATGAAATGAAAGGCTTGGAAAGTAAGATGGAAAATATTTCGGTGCAAGGTCAGAAATTGATACAAAGACTTACAGGAAAGAATATTGATTCTCATGAAAGTTGAAATGATTTTATTTTATGAGCACGGGATTTATACCGATTAAGCGAGATGAAAAGTTATGTTTGTACCCAATTCTTTTGTTATCACAGATCAGTCAGAGATCGATACTTTTATCGAAGTAAATGCTTTCGGACAACTGATTTCCTTCAATGATGGCGAATTGTGTTGTTCACATTTACCCTTCTTGCTCAACAAGGATAAAACAAAACTTATGGGGCATCTGGCCTTAGCAAATCCTCAACATCGAGAATTGAAAAACCAGCAAGTCTTAATCACTCTATCAGGTGCACATGATTATATTTCTCCGTCCTGGTATAGTTCATCAGGCGTGCCTACCTGGAATTATCAGGCATTACATATTTATGGCCGTTGTGATGTTTTCTTTGAGGTAAACAAAATAAAAGAACTACTCGACACCTTGACTGAAAAATATGAGTCAGTTTTTCCTCAACCCTGGCGAGCTGAATACAGCGCTGAAATGCTCGACAAGATCGTAGGTGTTGAAATAACCATTGACAAAATCCAGTGTAAATACAAACTAAGTCAAAATCGTTCAACTCAGGATCGAAAACAGGTTATACAGCATTTGGAAAATGGGGGTTCAAAAAAATTAGCCAAAGCAATGCGTTCTCAGCTTCAGGGGGGCTAAGTTAGTTGGGGTAGTTTTCATGTTCTGGGAAAATAAAAAAATTAGTGTGGCAAACCTGATA
>CAZKUH010000263.1:0-4251 GCA_964555895.1 uncultured Enterobacterales bacterium | reverse complement strand
TTCATCTCGACAGTCTTTATAGGCATAGCGGATGATGTTGGTACAAGCTTCGTCAATTGCAAGTACTAGGGCATTAATATCCTCTTCAGAAAAACCTATCTGCAAGCAGGCTTTAGCCACATCTTTGCGGATATCACTTAACTTACTGGGACAAGCTGTGCATTCTTTGGCAATAATCTTAACAGGTTGCATCATATTATTTGCTACCAAACTAGGTGTACCTCAACAGATTATCATATAATTGTTGTTGAGTTTCCTTTTATTAGAACATGGCTTGGGATTGCTGAGAGATTAGGCCATGACTGATGTGTGTTGTTTAGAAAAATGCAAGCTATTTGTCTATTTGATCGAGTGCCCTGGAATGGCCTAGAATAGACTCACGTCTTCTGATGTATCTATATCGCCAACCTTAAATTGACTAATCAAGACATCCAGCTTATCAGCCAGGTTATGTAAATCCTCACTTGTTTGAATGGTCTGGTTCGCTTTAGCGACGGTTTTATCTGCCACCTCGTTGATACTCACGATATTATGGCTGAGTTCATCTGAAACCTGGCTTTGTTCTTTACTGGCGGTTGAAACCTGGATGCTCCGATCATTAATATCAGAGACGAACTGACTGATCGAATCAAGCGCTTGCTCAACCAGGTTTGACTGTTCAACACTATCAGAAGCCTGAGTACTGCCTTTTTTCATCACGCCTACGGCTTCAACTGCATCGCTTTGCAATGCTTTAATAAGGTTCTCTATTTCCAGGGTTGATTCTTGGGTACTATTAGCCAAAGAGCGAACCTCATCGGCGACTACCGCAAATCCTCTTCCCTGCTCACCTGCACGGGCCGCTTCGATTGCGGCATTCAAGGCCAGTAAATTTGTTTGATCTGCAATGCCGCGAATGACGTCAACCATTGAACCAATCGAATTGGTTTTGGAATGTAATTGATCTATCACATCAGCTGCACGAGAAACCTCATTGGCTAAAGAGTTGATGGTTTCTCTATTTTCTTTGATGATGACATAACTTCGACTAGTTTCATCATTGGCTTTTTGCGTCAGTTCAGAGGCACTATCCGCGTTGCTATAAACTTCCGAAGAACTGGCTGATAATTCTGTTACAGCGGTGGCAACCAGTTGGATCTCTTGTTGCTGGTCAACGATGCCTTGATGGGTCTCGGTGGCGATTGAATGCAAACTTACAGCCTGAGATGATACTTTTCTGGAGACAGAAATTGTTTGCGCGATCAATCGTTCCATTGAGCCGATAAATGAATTAAATGAAGTAACCAAACGGCCTACTTCATCGTTGTTTTCGATACTTAAACGGCGCGTTAAATCTGCTTTTCCCGAGGCAATAAGGTTTAAACTACTGGTTACTCTATTAATGCTGCGAGTGATATTATTGGAGACAAAATAAGTTATCAACAGCAGTAAAGCTATTAACGTTATACCGAGGAAAAATCCAAATTTTAAAGCAGAAGTATTTTTGGTATTAATGTTGGCCACAGTTTCACCGAATTCTTTGATGACGGTTTTCCTTAAATTGGCCAGACCGGTATTAACGGTTTTGAAATTTTTATTCATGTTTTGTGAGAGTTCGGCCAGTTTATCATAATTGATTGTCTGATTAAGCATTCCGAGTGCCAGTCCTTTCGCTGAAGACCAATATTTTCGATGGCTTGAGAGTAATGCTTCTGACTGCTTGGAATATTTATTATTAAAATCAATGATTTTAGTGAGTTCTTTGACAATTTCGACATTATGTTTTTCGGCGTTTTCAACCATGGATTCTTCAGAGGAACTGATGGCAACACTCAAAAAATCTTTCAATTGCAGCATATTCAAAGAAGCGTTGTTTATGCTCATCAATACCGGTAACTGTTGTTTCTCCAGATCAATCAAGCGGGACTGCATTTCTTCTCCTTGAGAAAAATTGAGCCATAGATATAAGATAAAACCCAGCGAGCCGATTGCCGCAATCAAATAAATTTTTGCTCTTACCGATAATTTTATAAACATTTAATTTGCACCTGCATCATTGTTGGCAAAACTGGTACATGCTATGTGTGCATGTTCACCTGTTTCTAAATTATTAAGGGATAAGAAAACTCCATTGAACACGAAAAGTGTTACTGTCTTTCAATATTACATCTTCACTGTTCAATTGATCAAACTCAAATTTCAAGGTATTAAAACCATCAATATCGTATCTTAGGGTGAATACGTTATGAGACTGATCTTGGGTGCCCAATAATAGATAATAACTGTCATTAGCATCAAATGATAAATCACTATAACGATATATCAGTTTTGTATTGGACGAAATATGATAACCACCCTGGATATAATAAGCGGTACTGTTGTGATTGCCTGTTCCAAATACTTCATCTTTGTTTTGCAGACTAAAAAACTCACTCAGTATATCAAATTTTTCATTTTCCCAGCGAAAATCCACACTATAAATTTGTTGCTTTACGATGTTTTTACCGAGCGCCACCACACCGGTGTTACTCGCTTCGCCAAGGTCGGATTGCATGGTGGAAAATCCCAGTGTCCAATCACTGTCTTCCGGGTGATAAGTGATTCTGGCTGCAATACTTTTATTACTGTTGGTATCCGAGACGTTGTTCGGATCAAGTTGTGGTGCTTTTACTGGGTTAAAGCCTCCACTGGTATCTAGGGAAGGCCCATTGCTGATGATAACTTCATATTTGAAGTCTTCGTTATCACTAAAAATATAACCATTTGCCATGACCCCTATGGAATGGACTGGCAAAATACCGGTGCCACTATCTTCGAAATCAATAAAAAAGGGCCTGCCAACGGTATCTTGTAAAATGGAACCATGGTGTAAATTTCGATTCCAGTAGCCAAGTGGTGAATGGAATCGCCCAGCTGAGAGTTTAAATTGGTCTGAAAAAGCGTGACGGATCCAAAATCTTTCCAGATCAGATTTGAAGTTTTGGCCAGTATTCTCAATCACCAGTTCTACCAAAGCGGAGGTGTTTTCGTTGATTTTTTCAGCGGCAAATAAATCCAGCCCCCCTAAAGCAAAATCATTATTAACGCTGGTGGTGTCGGTAGTCTGCCAGGAGACATCGCCAAACACGCTAAAATTAACAGCTTGTACTGGTTGCAAAAAGCTCAATACACCACCGAACATTGCAATAGTACGGAATATTTTATTATTCATCATTCGAATTCTCCACAAAAGCATTTAACTATTTGACTTCTAACAAGACCCGGACAGAATCATCCAACGAATCGGCTTTAATATAGCCAATCGTATCGGGGTGCGTTGCTAACCACTCTTTTATTTTAGTATCCCCATCCAGTTTTCTTGGCGGAAAGGCGCTTCCAGTAAATACTAACTTGGCCCAATAGGCTTTCATTTCATTGGAATTTTTCCCCATGACACTTTGATAAAATTCTGTTTGCGCGGAATTACCATCCACTTGATCGAGGATGGACACCTTGGTGCCGTTAATGCGCTTTTTTTTCCCCATCCAGAGTTTTTTAGCCAATCGGAGATCAATATTGGCATAGGGTGAATTTTGTGATGTGACAACTAATGTTTCTGCATGGGCGAGATTAACAGAGACATTAAAATAGAATGTAACTACACCTAAAATATAGAACAGTTTAAACTTCAACTTAGACATTAAATGCCCCTCTAATTTAATACCGGTAATTATAAAATTTCAGATATTGATATATCTTGTTTTTGTTCGATGCCAGAAGCTACTATTATCGAACGGGTCACTTGGCTACACTTATCTGACAACTGGCTTGCTACAGATCAGAACCCTGCGGCAAAAATTGAACCTTCCATAAATTTACCGCAGGGGGGAATAGCCCCATATTGATATTTTGTGGGTATTGTAGCTGTTTCTTCTTGGTCAATAAACGCTCTATTTCCCGCTAAAATAAGTGAAAAAGGGAGTATGTATATTTATAGTATAATTCTATTATTTTGCAACCTGTGAGTATAATTTTTGTTGCTGCTTTGCCGAGGGTGGCTTTTCTACAAAAATAAGTTGGTAGCCTACTTTATTGACGCTATTGTAGGGTGGGTTTCATCTTTGTCAGGGGGCTGTAGAACTATGAGTCTGTAATAGGCAGGTACTTAAGGAAAAATAGGTAGGTACTTAAGGAAAAAATTGTATGTCATCTCGACCGTAGTGCTTTCTACCTCTTCTTCATTACCATGTTCACAAGAGCCACAAGAAGAGAAACAGAAACGACAACAGCAGC
>CAZKUH010000262.1:0-4259 GCA_964555895.1 uncultured Enterobacterales bacterium | reverse complement strand
GAAACGGAACTTTGGCCAAATTTTATTTATCATTGTCATCGTTTACATATTCCGGTAATTTTAGTCAATGCCAGATTGTCAGAAAAGTCAGCTAGAGGCTATGAAAAATTTTCTTCTCTGAGCAAGCCGATGTTAAGTAAAATTAGTAAAATTGCCACGCAAACAAAAAAGGATAGAGAACGATTTTTGCGTATTTGTGCTAACAATATAATGAATGAAAAAATAATTACTAGTGGAAATATAAAGTTTGATCTAGAAATTCCAGAGACAATCATTGCTCAGGGGAAACTGTTAAGGCAGAAAATTTTTCCGGAAAATTCTTTGATCTGGATCGCCGCCAGTACCCATAGCGGAGAAGATGAAAAAATTCTTTCAATTCATATGAAAGTACTCAAAAAGTGTGCTGCTGCAAAACTTATTATTGTTCCTCGACACCCTGAACGATTTAAAGCAGTCGTAGCACTCTGTCAGGCCACGCCATTTAAAACTGTGTTAAGGAGTTGTTCTGAGAGCTATGACAGTGAGGCCGATATCTTTGTTGGAGATAGTATGGGCGAACTGTTAATGTTTTATGCTATGGCTGATTGCGCCTTTGTAGGAGGGTCATTAGTCGAGCGAGGTGGACATAACTTACTCGAAGCCGAGGCTTTTGGATGTCCGGTTATAGTTGGGCCTTATACCTTTAATTTTGACGAAGTGACCAATTTAATGATTGCGGCTGGTGCTGCTTTGCAAACAGATGAAGGTGAAATGCCTTTTGCAATTTTAAAGTGGCTTAATGATGCTAAAGCCAGAAAAAAAGCAGGAAAAGCAGGGCAGAAAATTGTTTCACAAAATAAAGGCGCTTTGCATAAACTGTTGTCTGAGATAGCTAAATTAATAAATTAAGTGAAATAAATAAAAAAATATGGATTGAGAATAACAATGACAAATGCTCGCACAAAAAATATTATTATTTTTCTTGGTCCGATTATTTTTTTACTTTCGTTTTGGATATTTACTTCAATGCTTTGGAGTTTTAGTCAAGCGATAACCGCTGCAACAGCTATTTGGTGTGCCCTTTGGTGGTCAACCGAAGCAATCCCCATTCCGGCCACCTCTCTAATTCCATTGGCACTGTTACCTTTTGTCGGTGTGCTGGATAAAACACAGGTTGCCGAATCATACGGCAGTCCTTTAATTCTTTTGTTATTGGGTGGTTTTATTCTTTCAAAATCCATGGAGAAAAGTGGTGCACATAGACGTATTGCGCTAGGTCTGGTGAATATGCTTGGTGGTGACAACCCTAAAAAATTAGTCTTTGGCTTTATGTTGGCTTCGGCTGTTTTGAGTATGTGGATTTCAAATACTGCGACCACATTAATGTTGTTTCCCGTGGTGCTGGCAGTGCTCGAAAAAATGCCTGACGACAGGCTCGCCATCCCATTGCTGTTGGGTGTTGCTTATGCAGCAAGTATTGGTGGTATAGGTACGCCGGTGGGTACACCGCCCAATCTGGTGTTTATGGAAATTTACCAGCAAACGACCGGTAACGAACTGGGTTTTATAGAATGGATGCGTTTTGGCGTTCCGGTGGTGGTGATTTTATTACCCATTGCAGCTTGGTGGATAACGCGTAACTTGCAAGCGCCGGTGGTGAAACTGCCTACTGTCGGTCAATGGACAGCTGCAGAAATCCGGGTATTTGTTATTTTTGCAATTACCGCGATACTCTGGATCACCAGAACCCCCGAAGGGTGGGGCTGGAAATATTATTTTGACATGCCATGGGCCAATGATGGGCAGGTCGCCTTATTAGCGGCTATTGCTTTATTTATTATCCCCGATGGCAGCTTAAAAGAAAATGGTGACAAAGGTCGATTACTCGATTGGGAGTATGCTCAAAAAATCCCTTGGGGGGTGTTGCTGTTGTTTGCAGGAGGTATTGCCCTAGCCAAAGCATTTGTGGTTTCAGGGCTTTCGATCCGATTAAGTGAACAGTTAATCGGGTTGAGCTATTTGCCGGTCATTGTCATGATTGCAGCTATTGCTGTGGTGGTCACCTTTCTCACTGAAATGACCAGCAATACTGCAACTACGACATTATTGATGCCCATTCTGGCAGCGGCTGGTATTGCCGCAGATATTGATCCGGCGTTATTGATGGTGCCTGCAGCTATTTCTGCCAGTTGTGCTTTTATGTTACCTGTTGCCACCGCGCCTAATGCCATTGTCTTCGGTTCCGGCAAAATACCGATACAAGCGATGATCCGTTATGGCGTAGTGTTGAATATCATGGGCGTGGTGGTGGTGACGTTGGTCATTCGTTTGGTGCTGTAGCCTGTTATTTTTAATCAACTGGCAAAATCTGGATTACGCTTATATACCGATTTAATCAGCTATGGCTGAAGTATTCTGGGCGCTGTTCACTAATAGCAGATTTATCGTCCTGTCAGCAAAAAAATTGCCACAGGACGAAGCCAGCCTTCAACGCTTAACTCTCGGCTCTGAAAGCCATCAATACAGGCATTCTGGCAGATCGCCAAGCGGGGAATACACCACTGATAAAGCCAATAATGAGTGCCAGCAGCATACCTTGAAAAATTAAATCAGCAGATAATTTAAAGCTGAAAACCACCTGGGTAAAGCTACTGCCGAGGGTGGAGGTGTTCATGCCATCAAAGAGCAAATAAGCGGCCAATGCACCGAGTAATCCGCCTAGCGCAGAAAGTGTGAGTGCTTCCACCAACGTGCCAATAAAAGCGGAAGAATTACTAAAACCGATAGTGCGTAAAGTGGCGATTTCTTTGGCGCGATCCGAGACCGAGGTGTACATGGTATTTAATGCGCCAGCGAGTGCTCCCAAAGCCATAATTGCGCTGATAACTTTTCCAAATATCGCCATATAACTGAGATTTTTGCTTTGTGTGGAGAAATAATCTGCTTCGGTTTGCACATCAACATTTAAACGCGGATCATTTTTGATATAGGCTTTAATGGCTGCAAGTTTTGCGGTCGGGGCAAGTTTTGCCCGAATACTTTGTACGCTACTGCCTCGATTATAGAGACTTTGAATGACTTTGACATCTGCCCATAATTCACTTTCGAAGACGTTACCACCGGTTGAAAATGCGCCAACTACCCGCCAGGTTGTTTTACCAAAACGAACGGTTTGTCCTAAATTAAAACCATCAAATGCTCTTAAAATACCTTCGCCAACGATCATTTCATTGGTGCCAGCAGTGAACATACGACCCTGAGTCAATTTAAAGTCACGACGCATTTTTATACCACGCAGACCGGTACCACGGAGTGGAATGTTGGCCTTGGTTTGGGAAGTTCTCTTGATACCATCAACAATCACATATAACTCTGCGGAGACTTCTGGACCGTCTTGATCTTTTGCAATACCAGGTGCATTTTCTATCAGATTGACTTGATCTTTGCTCAATACACTATTGAGCTCGGCTGCTGAACCTTCTCGCATAAAAATAGCGATGTTGTTTGACCCTGCGCCTTTTAAAGTGGTCTCAAAACCTTTAGCCATGGCTAAAAATGCCAGTAAAATGGCTACCACTACTGCGCTAGCGAGGATCATTGCCAGAGACATCCAGATGCGTCTTGGCAGACTGAGTAAATTCATGCCGATGACGGCTATTGTTTGAGAAAAAAATGAACCCATCATTACCCCCTACTGAATGCTGTGGCTATATTAAGACGTAACGCATTAATTGCCGGAATAATACCGGTAATAAGACCTAGCATCAGCATATATCCTAATGCCTGTAATAAAATTTGTTTACTCAAAACCATGTTTGGCAGAAAACGGGCTAATTGCTCGGAAACAATGCCAACGACTCCAAAAGCCGCAGCGATACCTAACAGGCCACCCAAAAATGATAATAATAAAGACTCAGCAAGAATCATTTTAAAAATTCTCATCGAATTAAACCCCAACGTCTTTAGTACCGCAATTTCGTTGGTTCGCTCACGTATTGCTAGTACCATGGTGTTGCCCACCACAATTAAAATGGTAAAAAAGGCCATAAAAACCACGCCATAAATAATCAGTCCAATATTACCAATTTGTTCCAGAAAAGCTTTATTAAAGGCTTTTTCTGTGCTGGTTTCGGTTTCGGCGGAAGAATTGGCAAAAGTTTCATCAATTGCTTTGGCAACTTTGCTGTTCAACTTAGGTGAGTCAGTGGTTAGAACTAGCCAACCTACTGAATTTCCGCCAAAGGTTTGAGTTTCCTTGAAATATTTATAATGAAAGATGG
>CAZKUH010000261.1:0-4262 GCA_964555895.1 uncultured Enterobacterales bacterium | reverse complement strand
ATTTGACCTGTCCTCCTGATCGCATCACAGCATGATCCCTGTCATATTCTGAGCGGAGTCGAGGAATCTTACATTTAGCTACTCAAAAAATACGCAATTTTGTTTTAATAATAATATTGTGCACTCAACTGAACATGGTCATCATTTCTAAAATAGTACAACCGATCCAATTTTTGATCGGAATTAAAAAATCTCGCTTCAAGTGAAACTTTAATATCATCTCCAATTCGTTTACTTGATTCCACAATAAAACTAGTAGACTGAAAATCCAGATCATAACCAAAACCTGCTAATAATTCGCTTGAATCTATATCGTTCAAAGCCAGTCTGGTTCCTATGAAAATATCATTTTGAAATATAGAAGTGCTGGACTTACCTCTTTCGTCCCAACTATATTCCACCAGCCAACCCAGATCGGCATTGCTTTCAAAAACACCATATTGACTATATTCAAGACCACCTTGCAGTGCCCAATAATTTTTCAAATTATTTTGGTTATGAATAATTTCAACCTTAATCAGGGTATCCCCCACAGCTTGTTGTATCTCAATGCCTAATTGTGAAATCTGCTGATAAAAAGGAACCAGTTCTAATTGGAAAGACTGAGCCGGATTTTGTATTAACAGCGGTCTCCTGGAAGTACCTTGAAACCAGGAAATCCCCAATTCCATTTCATCAATACTTTGCGTCCACCTAAGCGCCCAATCCAGATGCTTTTCCTTATCACTCGATTCATATAAGGCGATATCTGAATTAACGAACGGTAAACCCGGCCGCCCTTCCTTGCTAGCAAAAGTACGCTCTCTAAAATAAGGTAACAAATAAAAATCAACCACGCCCCAATCCTTACTCAAAGATAAATTTATCATAGGCTGCCCTAGCTTATCTTCATTATCGAAATCCTCTACGGTGTCCGTTTGATTAATAATATCAACCAAATGCTGGAATTCTGTAACCCCCCAGAAAACCCGCCTCATGCCAATACGAGTTTCCCAATCATCACCTACGTGTACCCAGCTTAATTCACGGATATCGCTATGAGAGCGATTATTATCTTGTTGATCGATGCGAGAAAATGGTACAAATTCAAGGGAGTCTGCCTCTTCATTCCAGCTCCAATAAAATTCAGGCGTTAGCGCAAATGACAAATCTGAATTTTTTTGAGAGGAAAATAAAGGATCTTGCAGAAAGTAGCGTCCCTGCAATTCTAAATTGCCACGTATTTCAACTGCTTTGACATTTGCAGCCACAAACAATATGAGAGAGAACGTAAAAAATAATTTCATCTTGCTAAATTGTAAAAGTTCATATTTATATGTCATAGCAGTAAACTCAAAATAAAATTTATCTGGCACGTTTTAAAGCATTTTTATTAAAATCTCTTTCTTTCAGTCCCTGTTTAAACCGATAGTTTTTCCAGGTTAAGATAGTACTTTTACCCGACTGATAGTTCACCATTTCTAATTTTGATGCGCGCCAGAATTTATCAAGATATTTTTTGAAATCGCTCATAGTTAAAGTTTTCAGCAAACTATCTTTTCGGTCATAAAAATCGATCTTGAAAGTGCGATATTCAGCTTTATCAATCCACACTACCCGGCGTTTATAACCCGAATATTTATCTTTAGGTCGGTTTTCTATCACCCAGAAATCAATACCATCGACAGTATCATCACGCAAATATTTGTAAGTATATTTATCGACTTCAAACGAGGTCAAATCTTCGAATGAAAATTCACTCCCCATAAACGATCCAGATTTATTCCTTGAAGAAATTCTTTTCACTCTTTTCAAGGCAGGTAAATATAACCACTGTTCATCATTAGCGTTTGGATGAGAAAAACTTAAAAATGAAGTGCCTCTCACATCTCTTGGCGAATCAAAAATGGTTAAACTTTTATCACCATCATTGATTTGTTCCATAGACTTGATGCGTATTTTCCTTTTTGAGGATTCACCATGTTGATTTTTTAAAAGCATCACCATTTCAGCCTGTGAATCAGTCCAACCTAAATCTCTATTTTTTGATTCTTGAGAAATTTTAAATCCTTTATCTTCTGCCTCTCCGCCAAATGTCAATGTCGAAAATATCAGTAGCATTAAAAAACTTGTAAAGTGTATTTTATTTTTCATGTCGTGCTCCAACGTTAAACTTTCAATTATTTACTTAATTTCTCTTTACGTGATCTCAATAACATAATCAATGGTGGCAGGAAAATAAAATCAATCACCAAAGCGATAAAAATTGTCACGGCAGTTAACAAACCCATGTCAGCATTCACTTTAAAACTTGAGGTCGCCATGACACCAAAACCGGCTATTAATACTGCCGTTGTAATCCAAAGCGCTCTGCCAACACTGGCAAAACTGTAACGAATGGCATCTTCTGAACTCAGATTTTTCTCACGCCTAGCTCGAATGTATTTACTCAAAAAATGAACGGTGTCATCAACAATAATACCCAGAGTCACGCCGGTTACCACCGAGAGTCCTAACCCAACCTGCCCCACGAACAAGCCCCACAAACCAAAACTTACCGCTGCCGGTGTCAAATTTGGCAACAAACTTATCAAACCAAATTTTACCGAACGCAATGCGACACCCAATAAAATTGATATTAATATCAACGCCAAGAATGAGCCTTGCAACATTTTATGAATATTTGTAGTGCCAATATGGGCAAACATTAATGAAGGACTGGCCAAGGTTAGTTGGTAATCTGATTTCATTTCATTAAAATGTTGTTGAATCTTCTTTTCCAAATCCAGCACTTCGTTTGAGGTTAAATTTCTAAAAGTCGCTAGCACTCTGGTAGATGATTTATCCACATTCAACTGATTATTCACATCCAGTCCTTGTGGCAAGGATAATTCGTACATGAGCAGATATTGTGCAGCCAGTTCCTTTTCCTGTGGTAGTTTGTACCACGCGGGATCGTCTGCGTGTAAGTTTTTATTTAAACGTTTCAAAATATCGGTAATAGTATTCACATTATCCGTTTCTGGCTGCGCTCTTAACCACTCACTAAAATCTGCGACAAACTTAAGAAATTTTGGGTCATTAATACCACTGCTTCTACCTGAATCAAAAGAGAGTTCCAACGTGGTCAATCCAGATAAATGCTGCTGCATAAAATCTGTAGCCTGCCTGAAAGGAACGGTCTCATCAAAATATTTCACAAAGTCATCATTGAGTTCATTTCTAGGAACAAAAGAGGCAAAGATTACAATGACTAGTGTAGAAACTGCCAACAATTTATTTCGATGAGCGATAACAAAATTCGCCAGTTTATCCATGGCATCTGTTTTATGTTCTTTAATCTGTTTTACTCTAACAGGTAACACCATTAACATGGCTGGGAACAATGTCACAGCAAAAATAAAAGCCATCGTGACCCCTATTGCGACAATATTTCCCAAGTCACCAAAAGGTGGAGAGTCCGAAAAATTCATGGTTAAAAAGCCAATAACTGTTGTCAGGCTCGTCAGAAATACCGGCTGCATATTAATTCTTAGGCTGTCTTTTATCGCTGCAATTTTTTCCATACCCTGGCGCATATTGTAATAATATGTCGATAAAATATGCACGCAATCAGCCACTGCCAACGTTAATATCACCGTTGGTGCCCCGGAAGAAGGACCGGTTAAATAACCACCTAACCACCCCCAAAGACCCATTGCTGTCAAAACACTGGTGACAATGACAACCAGCGTTGCAATGGTTCCGCTAATTGTGCGAAGTAATAATCCAACGGTGAGGATCACCACCAATAACATAACCGGAATTTTTACTGAACTATCTGCCAAAGCTGCTTCAGGGAAACTGACATTCATCATGATCACCCCGGATAACATAAACTTAATATCAGGATATTTTTTTCTAAATTCATCACGAATTTTTCTTACTGATGCCGCGACTTCCGGCACTTCTTTGGTTTTATCGACACCTGGCAAACGAATGGTGATATTAACTATTGCGGCATCCCCGTTTTCTGCAATCAATTTTTTCTTCAACAGTGGTTCAGATAATGCAACCTTCTTAGCTCGTGCAATAAGTTTATCATCAAGTTCATCTGCTTCAAGCACCAGATCCTCAATGATTAAATCATCACCTTCTGCATAACTATATTGAAAGTTTGTAATGGAATCTACTCTTGAACTATATTTAACCAACCAGGATTGCTGTGTTAATTCCCAAATAGCCGTTAAAGCTTCTTTGGTGAAAACGTCGCCTTTTTTAGGGGCAATTATAAAAGCGACATT
>CAZKUH010000260.1:0-4269 GCA_964555895.1 uncultured Enterobacterales bacterium | reverse complement strand
AGTCTAAGTGGAAATTAAACAACCCCATATTCTTATTATTGATGATGAACCTATTAATCTGGAGATCATGGAGGATTATCTTGATGAGTTGAATTATCAAATAATTTGTCGCGACAATGGAAAAGATGCCTGGGATTACCTGAAAAATCATCCACATCACATTGATGTTATTCTGCTGGATCGAATGATGCCTGGGATGGATGGCTTGACGCTACTGAAAAAAATCAGAGCGCACGATCAGTTAAAATCTATTCCTGTTATTTTACAGACTGCATTGATTTCGGAAAAAGACGTTGTCGAAGGTATGCGGGCGGGAGCCTATTATTATCTGACTAAACCTTTTTCTGAAGAAATGTTACGCTCCGTTTTGAAAACGGCGCTACATGACCGCACACAATTTGTTTTTTTGCAAAATCAACTCAAAGAACAAAAAAACATTTTGGGTTTAATGCAAAGTGCAGAATTTTATTTCAAGACACTGGAAGATGTTAATACGTTATCGTTACTTATCGCTAACGCTTGTCCAAATTCCGAAGACGTCGTTAGCGGATTGGCTGAAATCATGATAAATTCTGTAGAGCATGGTAATTTAGGTATTACTTATGCGGAAAAATCTGCATTAATTAAAACGTCTAACTGGCGCCAGGAAATACAAAAAAGACTACAGATGGATAAATATAAAAATAATAGTGGTCATATTTATTTCAAAAGGAATGAGCATGATATTAAAATTGTTATTTCGGATTCGGGCGATGGTTTTAACTGGCAGAAATTCATCGAATTTGATTCAAACCGCATTCTGGATTCCCATGGCAGGGGTATTGCGATGGCGAAAAAGTTTTCATTTGCCGATCTGACTTTTAACCAATCGGGGAATTGCGTCACACTGCAAATTCAATTATAAGAATCCCCACTGGGTCGAATCAGCTAGCAGAAAATATCATCGCTGAGTGTTTCAGGTTGGCGGGCAGGAGAATCATTACAACTGTGATTTGAAATTTTTATGGCAACCTACAAGACGCAACTGGCGATCCGGGATGGTCTTTTTGCATTGTTTAATCCAAGAATAATGAATGATTGTGACCTGAAACGACTGTTTTTCCGATAAATGGGCTTTTTGGGGTCGTTACTGGTGGCTTTGTTGGGTGCATCTTTTGCTATCACTGCTATCATAAGGGTATAAACGGTTTGCTTTTGCAAACGAATTAAACACCCAGATAGAGGAAGAATCCATTTGTTGCATTCTCTCGTTGAGTTTTTAAATCACAAAGGCGTGAATTATCAGGTTCATCTCAAACCTGATGATTTCAATTGGATGGAGCCTGGTGAAAGTCAGGAAAACTGGCTGAGAGCGGTACTCTTAAGCGCCGAAGCCGATGCTATAGACAAGCACTTTCTTAGCAGTAAAAATATAGAGAAAGCACAGCAAAACATTAAAAGCCCACAAAATGAAGTACTATTAGCTATTTTACCTGCGAGTCGAATGCTGGATTTTAACAGGCTTTCTCTACTCAAACAGCAATCAATGAGACCACTAATAGGTGAAGATGCTGATTTCCTGATGCAACAAGCCGCACCTGGTTTCAGGGTACCGTTACCGGAATTTTTCAATTTGCCCGCCGTTATTGATGAAAAGATAGCGAATATGGGAAAGGTCTGGTTTGAAGCGGGGGATAAAAAACATTACATTGAAATGGAATCAGCGGACTTTTTATCCTTGAACAATAACAGCCAATTATGTAATTTTTCTTTTCCTTTGTCTTCCCTTTATCTTCCTGAAGGTACCAGGACTAAAGGTGAACATAGTTTTTCAGATTTGCGTATTCAGGGGCGTATCGAAGATCTTTCTGATTTACCCCCAATGCCAAATATTGCGCTTGATATATTAGCTTTAAAAAGTAATCGCCATGCCTGTGCAAAAGATTTAGCTGGCATCGTCGCTAAAGATCCGGGGTTATCGGCACAGGTTATGGGATGGGCTAATTCGGCATTTTATGGTTATCGGGGTGATATTGATTCTATTGAGACTGCAATAAGCAGGGTACTGGGTTTTGATCGGGTCATTAACTTATCCCTGGGTATCGTATTGGGAAATACGCTTCAAGTACCTATTGCTGGGCCGCTAGGTCTGAATAATTACTGGAAACAGGCATTATTGACGGCAAACCTTGCAGAAAAACTCAGTCTTAAAATGAATGTGCAGAATCGTCCAGTGCGTGGACTGGTTTACCTTTCAGGTTTACTGCATAATATTGGTCATTTGCTCCTTGGGCATGCCTTTCCCCCGCAATTTTTTGTGCTCAATCGTTTCATTGAAGTTAATCCTCACATTGAAGTCTCGGAAATTGAGAAATATGTTTTAGGCGTCACCCATGAACAAATTGGTGCCTGGTTGTTAAAAAGCTGGAATTTACCAGAAGAGATTTGTGAAGCAACACGCTGGCATCACCAGGAAGAATATGCCAGCCCGTATGCGGCCTATTCAAATCTCATTTTTTTGGCGAACCACATGTTAGGCGCTCAGTTTATTGGAGATGCCAGACCTGGCGCAATGCCTGGTGCAATTCTGGAGCTGCTGGGCTTGAGTAAGCAGGATACAGAATCTGTCTGGTTAACCATGGATGAATTTATCCCCGAAGTAGATTCTATGGCGAAACAATTAGCCGCTTGATTATCCAGTGTTCAGGCTAGCTGGGAAAATTTTAAAGTCTGCCATTCAGCCTGTATTCAGTCTACATCAGTTACATTATCCTTAAATGTATAGATAATTATTTTCTAATTGAGGGTAAAGTAATGAAAATCAATGTAATGACAGTTTTTTCTGTGGTTGTTTCCAGCTTGATTTTGAGCCCCATTTCTCAAGCTCGTGAAGTTGCTACGGGTAATTATCTTGAACCGAATGTGCAATATGGTTTTGCTACCGTACTGTCATCAGAGCCTGTGATAAAAAGGATTCGTATCACGCAACCTGAACAACAATGTTGGGATGAAGAAGTTAGAGTCCGCAGACCCCGTGCCAGTAAAACCAATACCATATTGGGTGCCATTATTGGCGGTGCAATTGGTAACGCGGTGGGGCATAATAAAACCAACAAGCGCGTGGGTACTTTTGCTGGCGCATTATTAGGTGGTTCAATTGCCAAAGATATGAACCGAAACAGAGCTGTTGAGCGGCGAATTATTACGCAATGTGAAACCACAAACGTGCAGAGAGCCGAAGAGAGAGTCATTGGCTATAGGGTGACTTATCATTATCAAGGTAAAACTTATACCACCAGAATGAAAAGAGATCCGGGCAATAGTCTCAGGATCAGATTAAGTGTCACACCTGTTATCGACTAAATCCTCGACACAGGATACACTGTAAAGAAATTTTCTTGGGGCTGTAGACGTAGTTAGAATGGCTGAAATGACTGGTTTTTTATCATTATTTTGCTTTTGTTAAGGTTTTTGTAAATTCGAGAATACAGCTTATGAAATCTTTTATGCGAACAACACTAATCATCTTGATCATACTGGGTAATTTATCCTGGATAGTTGATGTAGCGGCGCGTTCACCATCTCCTGCTAACAATAATCAGCTAATTTCCAAAGGTCAGGCCATTTCCTCGGTTAAGAATGAACTAAAAGGGAAAGTACTCTCAATACAATTAATACCTAGTGAAGGCCAACCGGTCTATAAAGTGAAATTATTGTTGTCGAAAGGCCGGGTGAGGACTGTTTTTGTAGATGGTTTCTCGGGACAGGTTATCAGGATCCGCTAATGCATTTACTCATAGTTGAAGATGAACCACAGTTACGCCAGAATCTCGCCGATAAATTGGGCCGTGAAGGTTACGCTGTCGAAGCGGTCGCAACCGGAGAAGATGGTCTTTTTCTTGGTGAAGAAATGAATTTTGATGCAGCCATCATAGATTTAGGTTTGCCGGGTATTTCCGGGATTGAATTAATCAAAAAATTCCGACAAATGGGAAAAAACTTTCCCATTTTAATTTTAACCGCCAGGGATCACTGGCAGGATAAGGTCAGCGGGTTATCAGCTGGCGCTGATGACTATGTTGTCAAGCCGTTTCATTTGCAAGAAGTTCAAGCTCGCTTGAACGCATTACTTAGACGCTCCAAAGGCTTTGCTTCACCCGAACTTTTATCAGGGCCGATAAAGCTCAACACCCACGATCAACGTGTTTGGTGTAACCAGTTAGAATTAGAGCTGACGGCTTTTGAATATAAAGTGATTGAATATTTAATGCTAAATCCAGAGAAAGTGAT
>CAZKUH010000259.1:0-4269 GCA_964555895.1 uncultured Enterobacterales bacterium | reverse complement strand
TCCACCAAGTTGCATAAGTAGAAAATTTATAGCCTCGACGATATTCAAATTTATCCACCGCTTTCATCAAGCCAATATTACCTTCCTGGATCAAATCAAGAAATTGCAGTCCACGGTTGGTATATTTTTTTGCAATTGAAATAACCAGACGTAAATTCGCTTCAACCATCTCTTTTTTCGCACGTCTTGCCCGGGCTTCACCGATAGACATACTGCGGTTGGCTTCTTTAATTTCCTGGATCGTTAGACGACAATCTTTTTCTACCGCAATTAATTTTTTCTGGGCTCTTATAATATCTTCGGCGTGTTCCTGAAGATTATCCACATACTCTGCATTTTCTTTAAACAGGTTATCAAGCCAGTCAAGATTGACTTCATTGCTGGGGAAAGTTGAAATGAAAATTTTGCGTGGCATACCAGAACGATCTACACACATTTTCATGATAAGGCGTTCCTGAATCCGTACTATATCCATGATAGAACGCAGGTTATTCACCAGCATGTCGAAAGTTTTAGGGACTAATTTAAAAACCAGGAACTGTTCAACGACTTCTGAAAGCAGTTGTTTGCTCTTTTTGTGATTACGGCCATATTTATTCAAAGCCCCCATGAATTTTTCAAAAAGTTTGCGCAATAAATTAAATTGCTCCAAAGCTTCTTCTGGATCTGGTCCTGTATTTTCTTCCTCTTCGTCCTCATCGTCGTCTTCTTCGTCCAACTCATCTTTCGGTAAGTTGGAACCGACATGGCTGGCACCCGCTATATTGGGGATATCATCTTCTTCATCATGAAAACCAGAAATTATGTCTGTCAATCGGATATCTTCAGCCTGCCAGCGATCGAACTTATCCAACAGTTTGTATACAGTCCCGGGGAATTCTGCAATGGATGCCGCAACTGTTTGCAAACCTTTTTCGATACGGATGGCAATGCTGATTTCACCTTCGCGTGTCAATAGTTCGACCGTACCCATTTCCCGCATGTACATTCTGACCGGATCAGTAGTTCGCCCAAAATCGCTATCCACGGTCGCTAAAACCGCGGCCGCTTCTTCAATTGAGTCATCATCCACCTGGCTGTCAATAACCAAAGAATCAGCATCAGGGGCGACTTCATGCACCTGAATACCCATATCATTGATCATACCCACGATTTCTTCGATTTGTTCTGAATCTACAATATCGGGCGGTAAGTGATCGTTTACTTCTGCGTAAGTAAGGTAACCTTGCTCCTTACCGTGGGCAATGAGCTGTTTTAATTGTGACTGTTTTGTTTCTTTGTCCATAGAGACTTTTTGACCTGTAGCAAGAATCACTGGGAAAATACGCTTCTTTTGTTGCTAAAATGCAATGCATCTGGCAACAAAAGGGGCGGTATTATATACAATTTAGACGCTTTGTGCGAGAGTTGCTTGAAATTTATGCTAATTGTCGTTTGGTTCACATAAGTGTCGGTATTTACAAGGATTTATGACTCAGTAAATTTTTCATCTTTTGCTTCTCTTCGTGGGTTAAAGGTCTGTTCTTGGCTTCAGATAATAACAATTGCAATTGTTGCTCCGGCAAACAGGCTTGAATTCGCTCAAAAGCCTGCATAAATTCATCTTCGGCTATCTCTTGCGGGATTTGAGGATCCCAACTCGCCAGCTTTAACAAGTGCTGATAGGCCTTTTTACCACGCCAATGTTCCAACAGACTAGCGGTAGTCAGATTGGGTTGTTGTCGCAAAAGCTCAATTAGCTGTAGCAACAAATCAGCACCTGGTTCGGTGTTTTCTTTTAAACACTGCGGTTGCTCAACATGCTGATGAAATCCGGGATTTTGCACTAACAAACCAATCGCTTTTCTCATCGGTGTGACAGGTTTAGGCCTGGCATTCAGACTTTTTGACAGGGTGCTTTTTCTGCTTTGTTGTTCTGGCTGGATCAGCGCACGATTGATACCCACTGCTTGCTGAATTTTTTGCGCCAATAATTCCCGAAAAATGGGGTCTTTGACTTTCTCAATTAAAGGTTTAGCCAGACTGGCTAATTTAGCTCTGCCATCAATATTGCTCATCTCACATTGCCCACTCAAATGAGATAACAAATATGCTGACAATGGTTCAGCATTTTCTATCCTTTGCTGGAAACGAGATTGCCCTTCCTTTCTCACTAGCGTATCGGGATCTTCACCATCAGGTAAAAATAAAAACTTGACCTGACGGCCATCCCTTATCTCACTTAAACTGGTTTCGAGTGAACGCCAGGCAGCATTCCTACCCGCTTTATCACCATCAAAACAAAATACCAGTTCCCCCGTGTGACGATACAACAAGCGAATATGATCCTGGGTCAGGGCCGTTCCCAAAGTCGCAACGACGAAATTGACGCCGAATTGTGCCAAGGCAACCACATCCATATATCCTTCAACAACCAGTAACTTATGAAGTGATTTATTGGCTTGCAGGGCCTGATACAAACCATAAACTTCCTGACCTTTATGAAATATTGTCGTTTCTGGAGAGTTGAGATATTTGGGCTCACCCGTATCCATAACGCGTCCACCAAAACCAATGGTTCTACCACGGCGATCAATAATCGGAAACATAATACGGTAACGAAATCTATCGTAATAACCCTTGTTTTCTTTCTCAACCAACATGCCGCTGCTAACTAATTGCTGACGTAAAGTTTCGGAAGTCCCTTCAGCTTTCAATAAATGATCCCAACCTTCCGGCACAAAACCAATCGCAAATAATTTGGCCACCGCAGCAGATACCCCCCTCTTGTTCAAGTATTCGACTGCCTGCTTTCCCCTATCAAGTTTTAATTGTTGTTGATAAAATAGCGTGCATCGAGCAAGCAAAGAAAATAAGGGTCTAACATCGGGGCCACTCACAGTCTGATCTCTGGGGATTTCCATGCCAGCACGACTTGCCAGTTCTTCGACTGCACTAATAAAGTCCAATCGGTCGTATTCCATTAAAAAACTAATCGCATTTCCACTGACACCGCAACCGAAACAATGATAAAGCTGTTTGTTCATGCTCACGGAAAAAGAAGGTGTTTTTTCATGGTGGAATGGACAACAAGCCATAAAATTACGGCCCGCCTTTTTAAGTGGGACTCGTGATTGAATTAATTCCACCAACTCAGATCGAGCTAATAGATCATCCAGAAAATTTTGTGGGATGTGGGCAGACATCTGCATATTTTATCAGGGAACAGTTCTCTCAGGGAATTTCTTTTACGCTGAAGCGACAACCATTAATGTTCTCGGTCAAAGACAGCGATACCCCTGACAATTTAACAAAGTGGTAAAACTTCTAATGATATTTGTTATGTGGGTAAACAGAACCTGACGCTAAAAAATTCGCACCCTTTATTGAAAGATAAAGCTAAAAAAACCGGCCATAGCCGGTTTAAATTATTCAATGACATTCAACTCAATTGCTTTTTTACCAATCCGCCAACAACACCCATATCGGCCCTGCCCTGAACTTTTGCCTTGAGGATACCCATGACCTTGCCCATATCACGAATACTTTCTGCACCAACGGCAGAAACAGCTTCGCCAACCAAAGATTTAATTTCAGCCTCAGATAGTTGTTTCGGTAGATATTCAATAATGATTGCTGATTCAAACTGCTCGATAGCGATCAGGTCTTGTCGATCAGCCTTCTCAAACTGCGTAATTGAATCTCGACGTTGTTTCAGCATCTTATCAAGAATGTTTAAGGCTACAGTATCGTCAACATCCTTACGTTGATCAACTTCATATTGTTTGAATTCTGACAAAATGGTACGAATTGTCTTCAGACGCTCTTTCTCTTTGGCAAACATGGCGGCCTTCATGTCGTCCTTTATAACGTCAATTAACATATTTGCAGAAACCCTTGATGGAGTAATCGTATTTTGCTGGTCGGTCAGAAAAAAATAGCTTCTTCAAAAGCCAACTAACCCACACAAAGCACTTAATAAAGTCGGATGTGTCGCTGATTCTCGCGCATAACTTTCTTCAATGAACGCTTAACAGCCGCCGCTTTTTTACGTTTTCTGACTGAAGTCGGCTTCTCATAAAATTCCCGACGACGAACTTCAGATAACACGCCTGCTTTTTCGCAAGAACGTTTGAAACGACGAAGAGCAACATCAAAAGGCTCATTTTCTTTAAGTTTAACTTGTGGCATTAAAAAACCTTAAATATTTCAGTTGGTTACAATAAAATGCTCAAAGGCATCATTTTGAGGTGCGCAATTGTACACTTTTACAAATTTTAATGCAAAGGA
>CAZKUH010000258.1:0-4270 GCA_964555895.1 uncultured Enterobacterales bacterium | reverse complement strand
CAGTACCTTCATTTAAAAAAGTCTCCATCATGGTTTTGCCGGGTACAATTTCGGACAAGCCAGCGGTAAACTGAGATTTTGCCACGTAGTTTTGATATTGCGGGATAGCCACTGCGGCTAAAATACCAATAATCGCCACGACGATCATTAATTCGATAAGGGTAAAACCTTGTTGTATTTGTTGTTTCATGTTGCCTTCTCCTGGGGATTAAAAAATTATGGACTCAATCCGTCCGTTGACTCTGCTTGGCTTGCTAAAAGTTAAGAGCTAACAAACGGACCAGATGGAGTAAGTAAAGCAGTAGTCGTGCCATATTTCCAAGATAGCAGTCACTTTTTTTTAAAAAAACTTTATCCCCTTGATAATAAAAGAATTAAAATTTATCAATTATTGGTTTTTTGCGGTTGTATCGAATTGACAGGGCAGTAGAGCGCTCGACTTGAGAGTGCTACTAAGTGACAAATTTTGTCACTTAGTGCCGGTATCTTTCGTTTAAGGCAGTTGCACAATGAATTTTTGGGCAACTGATTGGCCGCAGATCCAGCAATAGTCATTGAGCGCCAGGTTGCGCATAGATTGTGCGGCTTATGCTATTCTCAGTGACAGATCGATAGCATCAATTGATTTGGTTATGGCACCGCAAGAGATGTAATCCACCCCAGTCTCGGCGTAAGTGTGGATGCTTGCGGCAGTAATATTTCCTGAAGCTTCCAACCATGGTTTGGCAGGGGGTTGACTTAACCGATGGTTTTGCCCGGAAAGTGGTTGCTGCAATAACAAAGCAGGCGCTGATGGATGTGCTTGCTGCTGTCCCAGCTTGAATTGATGGCAAATTTCAACGGCCTCTCGACATTGTGTCGGACTAAAGTTATCCAACATGATGATATCCGCACCAAATTCAAGTGCTTGCTTCAGTTCAGGTAAATTTTCGACTTCAACTTCTATTAATAAAGTCTGCTGTCGTGCTTTATTGATATTTCGCGCTTTACCAATGGCGGCATGGATCCCACCCACTGCCAGAATATGATTTTCCTTAATCAGGAAACGATCGTAGAGCCCCATCCGGTGATTATTACCGCCACCACAATGCACCGCATATTTTTGTGCCAGCCTCAGGCCCGGTAAAGTTTTCCGGGTGTCTAGCAGTTTACAGTCGGTATCGGCGATTAATGCACAGAGCGTTGCAGTTTGAGTCGCAGTCGCTGAAAGCGTTTGCAAAAAGTTCATTGCCGTTCTTTCAGCCGTGAGGATTGAGCGGGCATGCCCCTTAATCAAAGCAAGACTTTGATTTTTATTGAAATGATCGCCATCTTTGAACTGCCAATCTAAGCTAATGCTGCTATCAATCGCTGAAAAAGTCTGCTGAAACCAGTCCTGACCCGCCAGAACACCTGCCTCTCGGGTCATCAGTGTGGCGCTGACGGACTTTTTTTCCGTCAACAGCAACCCGCTAACATCTTCGCTGGCGTCGAGGCTATTCAAGTCTTCTATTAAAGCTGCTTCAACATTATTTTGAATAATTTCAGGCCAATTGAAGTTGCGCAATGTGGGTGGTAGTTTATGCATGGATTATTCGCTTGTGGGTGGGGGTAAAATGAAGCCGGCAATCATGCTAGTAAGCAGCCGTTGTTTGTTTTAGCGTAAGCGTATTACCTTGTTGGGCAAAATCCAGTTGCTTCAGGGCGGCCATGCCCAGCAGAACTTCAGTGGTTTGATTCATGCCAGGGTTTATAGAGGCTTTAAGGTTATACAACGTTAAGCCACCTATTTTTAAGGTGGATATAGTTGTTCTCCAGGCTTGTGATCGGCCGTTAGCAGTATTCATGGTGATGGGTCTACCCTTTATCAGTCCCATTTTCTCATAAAGATTTTCTGGAACTGCTATATCCGTGGCACCGGTGTCGATCAAAAAAGTCACATCGACATTATTGATTGAGCCACTGGTGACATAATGACCAGAACGATTACGTTTTAATATCACTTCTATACCCTGACCATTGTTTTGCGTCAGGGGTTGCTGATTGGGGTTGTTTTGCTTTTTCAGCGCACCATCAAAGAGTAGATACAACAGGAATAAACCCAGTATCCACGCGATGTAGAGCATGCTTTTGCCTGTTTTATTGACGGGATCCGGTTGATTCATCTGGGCATCATAAAGATTTGCGCTTTAATGAGCAAGTTTTCCTCTTAAGCGCTGAAATTCCGCATTTCCAAGTAGTACTGCTATAGGCTGTTCAGCTTGAATCCAGTGAAATACAACCTGATAGCGGCCATTTAAGCATTCAAATGGTTTGATTTATAAATGTGAGTCTGAAATCCCCCCCTAACTATTTGAATAGTCTATACTTTATCTGGAAACATCAATGACTTTAATAATTGCGGTGGATTTCCGCTCGGGTTAGCTGTTAAAATGCTTCTTAACTTATTGAAATTACAGGGATATATTGTTTTAGAAAGTTTTTAAATTAAACGGCTAAGCACTTTTACTTTTTATTAAGTTGTACTAAAACATATTCTGGTCAAGTTGTATTTTGATAAAATATGGTTATTTGTTAATATTTTAACAGGCTATCAGGAAAAACAGACCGTTTATCTGTTTAATAACAGAACCTTGTTGTCAGGATGTTTATTTGTGAGCTGCATCACGCCTTAACATGACCCTATAAGCTATAACTGTAGTTACTAGTATTATTGTGGTCAGTATTATCGACTAATTGTTAGTCGTCAGTAGTAAGGTGCCAACTATGAGTAGCGAACGAATAATTCATTTTGACGAACGGGGCGAACCAACTAGAACGCAGCAGAGGAGCTTGCCCAGGTTGTTAGAAAATATTCGTGACCATGCTATTGAGCAGTTAAAGGGTTTATTTATCGAAATGCTCGACGGTGCAGATGATGCGCTCTTCGATTTAGCTGACAAAGCAAATTCTAACAAAGATCAATCGCTCTTTTTTGATTCCATGCGTGAAATACGTATCAAACGTAAAGGCATGGAGAATATTTTTGGGCAACAACTACTCAATAAATTCCAGGAATTAAAAAAATCTCTACCCGAGAAAGCTGATGATGTGGTGGTGGATGAATTGCCACTGGATTTTGCGCTGGTGCAGGAAGATGAGCTGGAAGAGAATCTGGCGATCGACTCCATGGTGGAAAAAGCGCGTAAATATAATCGTGTGGCCATTGAACAAGTTGTAACAAGGTTAGATACCATCCTGCCTAATGTGCGTATCGAACATTCAAATAATCCGGTCGATCCGAGAAATATTTGCGAATCTTTTCGTGAAGCTGCACACACCCTTGAACTGGATATTAAAGCCAAGTTAATTGTTTATAAACTATTTGAACGTATGGTGACGGTTCAATTGGATGATGTCTACGAGGAGATGAATAACTTTTTAATAAAAAACGGTGTTCTCCCTGATTTACATAACACAGAAACTGAGAAAAAGAAAAAAGCCCAACAAAAAAGAAGAGCGGCCAAAGCCCGCAAGCAGAGCACTCAATCCGCTGATGGAAACACCGATGATTTTGATGATTTTGACGAGGGTTATGCAGCAGCTGGTGGTAATGTGGGGACAGAGGTGCTGGGTGCATTACGTGAGTTATTAGCGGTGCAAAGAACCGGCGGTGTCGCAGTATCTGGCCCTGGCGCTATGATGACTGGCAATGTCACCGCTCCCACAGGCCCAAATGCAGCGAGCGGTATCGCCCCGGGCGTTCAATTGCAAGCGGTTGACAATCAACAACTGATTAATGCGCTTTCAATGGTGCAAACCAATATGGGCGGGGCGCAAAATCAACCGAACAATTATTTACCTGTGGCAGATTTACGCGGGCAAATTGGTACCATTTTGCCCATTGAAGGTCCAGTTTCCAGCCACAGTATTGGACAGGTAAATGATGATGTCATTGATATAATTTCCATGTTATTCGATTTCATTCTGGATGATAAAAATTTACCAGATGAATTCAAGGCGCTGATTGGTCGTTTGCAAATTCCGATGTTGAAAGTTGCCATTTTGGATAAAGCTTTCTTTAGCAAGGGTAATCATCCTGCCAGAAAATTACTTAACGAAATGGCCAGAGCGGGTATTGGTTGGAACAAAGAAGCGGCCGGCGGCGTTGGTCTTCGAGACAAGGTAGAAGAAATTGTTACGCATATTGTCGAAGAATTTGACGATAACACCGAGATTTTTGTCGGTCTGTTGGAGGAATTTCATGCGTTTCTCAAAGAACAGAAAAAACGTTCTGAAATTGTAGAAAAAA
>CAZKUH010000257.1:0-4288 GCA_964555895.1 uncultured Enterobacterales bacterium | reverse complement strand
TGAATTTAAAATTGTTGATGTAGATGGTGATGGCGCTATCGATTTTAATGAATTTCTGAGTTGGTGGGAACAATGCTGGTGGCAGTTTTAAATTATTCCTATAATATCATTTCTTGGAAATAATTCTCAGCAAGTTAATTAAAAAAAGCAAAACGGTAGTTTTCGTCGAAAAGAAAAAATTAATTGTTTGGTGATGAACAAAAAACTAACTTTGCAAAGTTTCAAAACTGCCGTAATGAAACATAACTTTAGTTCCTTTGTTCACTTTACTACTGATCAAAATTTCCCCACCATGGCGATTGATTACTCGTTTAACGCTCGACAAACCAATGCCGGATCCTTCGTAGTCGTCACCATGGAGCCTTTGGAACGGCTGGAAAATTTTATCGATAAATTTTTCATTGAACCCAACACCATTATCTGTAATTAAGACCCAGATAATTTTATCTTTTTCTATGGTGGAGACCTGGATCTTTTGCTCCTTTGAGTGTTGAGAATATTTAACGGCATTTTCTAATAAATTTTGTAATAAAATTTTTGTTAAACCAGAGTCACCGTATATTGAGATATTTTCATCTACAGCAAACTTGAGGTTCACGTACTGTTCTCTTAAAACCAGTAAAATATCTTTTGCAATCACCGATAGATCAATGGTTGATGAATGCATGTTCACTCTGGATATTTTGGAAAGAGAAAGCATATCTTCAATCAAATCCCCCATATGGGTTGCATTGCGACGAATTCTACTTAGATAATCCTGACCATTTTCTGAAATTTGTTCCGCATAATCCTCTGCAAGCATTTGCGCAAAACCATTAATCGATCGCAATGGCGCCTTTAAATCATGGGAGACAGAATAAGCAAAAGCCTCAAGTTCTTTATTAGCAGTTGCCATAGCTTCGGTTCTTTTAGAAACCAGGTTTTCCAGGTGAGCCTGATAATCTGTGAGCTTTATCTGGGCATTGTATTCTTCAGTGATATCTCGAATGGATACCACAGCACCAAGCTTTTCTCCAGAAGCGTTATAAAATCTGGCGCCAGTACAGTTAACTATCCTGATGGGTTTATCTTTTGGCTTAACGATAATTTTCTGAGTTTCAACTTTTCCATTGGAAAAAACAGAATACAGAGGATGTTCAACCAGTTTTAACGGTGTTGTTCCATCCGTATGGAATAATTGATAGTCCTTAGACAGGCTTTTAATTTCTTTTTGCGTTGCATTGTCGATAATTTCATGGTCGTAGATCTCTTGAATAGCTCGATTAAAAACAGTGATTTTGGCATTTTGATCACAGGCAACAATACCTTCAGAAGTGTTATCCAGCACGGCGTGAATAAATTGATTTTGTTCTTCAAGTTCTTGCAGCAGCATGTATTGTTCTGTTCTGTCCTGAATGAATGCATAATACTGTTCATTATTTTTTTCACCAATAATAGTGAGAGTGATTTCACAATGTTTTTTAAATAAAGGATTAGAGCTTAACAAGAATTTGTGAAATTGAGAGCGTGATATTTTTGTGGTATTAAAAAGAGCTTTTATTTCCTGTTCAGTGGAATCAACGGGTAAATCCCAAAAATAATGACCTATAATTTTATTTTTTGGTAATTTAACCAGACTGTCAAAGCTCTCATTGGAAAGTAATATTTTCCCTTTCTCATCAAACACCAAAATACCATCGATGGAGTGTTTAATAACATCGGATAAATTATCTTCGACAATTTGTGTGAGATTTTTTTGATCTTCTCTTGCTAAAGTCAATTCAACCAGACTGGTTGTCATTGAAGCTGTCTGTTTGATAAAACCTGAAATGCTATTATTTTTTGCCAGAGTGATAATAGTGAAAACCGGTTGATTTGATTTGGTTTTTATTTTTACTGGAGAAATCAGCAGTTTATCAAAATTCAGAGATTCAGAAAATATGGCTATCTCTTCTGAGAGGATATTTGCGTTATTAAAATCAATTTCAACCGGTTCCTGTATGGAAAACTCTGAACGCAACAAGGAAGCAATAAGCTCTTGAAAATCATCACTTGTTCTTTTGTTTTGTAAGCTGCCAGAAAGAAAATTCATCCCTTTGTTTTTCCCTTTTTCTTCCATAATGTGGAAATTAACCCCGGCTGGAAGAAAGGGATTTATGGCATCAACAATTAAATCCATCGAAGTTTTAAGCGCATTCTCTGATACCAGTGATTTGAGCAGATCAACCTGTATCGATAATTGTTTTTCCCAACGCCTGATTTTGGTTAAATCATTGGCTTCAACAATAACAAACTCAACCTCTTCATTTTTTATGATAGGCACAAAATTTATTTCAAGATTTACAATAGCCTGGTCAATATACAAAACGATTTCTTCACGAACGATTGAGCCCTTTAACGCTGTGAGGGTTAAGGCCTTTATTTTATCGTGGGTACTTTGTTCATAATAATCCCATAGTGGGCCCCAAAAAGGTTTTAATAATACCTGTTCCTTGTTGTATTTAGTGACATTTACCGATGTATTGTTAACATTTAATAAATTGCCATGAGCATCTATCAAGCCGAGATATAATTTAGTATTGTCAAAAATGGCATTAAGTTGGTGCTGCTGATTCTGTAAATTTGTAGTTAAAGACATGTTTGCTTGATGATAATTTTGGATAACTTTAGCTAAATTATCAATTTCGTCCGGAAATTTCTTGTCGATAAAATTATCGAGGTTATTATTGATATCAAAGTTGGTTGATAAATTTATGATGTTTACCAAGGCATCCATTCTTATCAAAATTATTTTTTGTATACTAAAGCCATTCATAATGACGGGCGTAATCACTGCGAGTAATGCGATAGCAATTATTGGGATAAGTTCATCAAAAAGTTGTTTAAGAATTCGAGTACGGTCTAATTGAAAGTGAATAGTGCCCAATTCAAAAAGTTTTCCACCTTCTGTGCGTGAAATATTTAAATTTCGTTGAATTAGGGGGTTGATAACAGATTCCCCTACTGAAGAAATCATGTTGTCGTGGGTGACGACTTCGACAAAATCAACGTCGAGAATAAGTTTTATTTCATTGAGTTGGCGCTCAGTCTGTTGTGTGTCCATTAACCACAGAGATTGTTCAATCCCGGCGAGGTGCTTGGAAGTAAGGCTATTAATTTTATTTTGGTAATTTGAAACAATGTCATAGTACCGCCAGGCACCAAAGATGATGATTAATATTGCTGTGGCAAAAAGGGAGTTAAGTAATACCAACATGGTAAACTTTTTGCGAATTCTTGAATGAACAGTCTGATTTTTCACGATATGCTTTCTAGTTGTTTTTAACGTCCACTGACCCTAATGTTTAATTGGGGTACTTGTTGTTGAAATAGTATCTTACTATACAATGAAGGGCACTGCTATTAAGCAGCTAATTATTGCTAAAAACAATGAGAAATGACGGTAACAGCTTGTTTGGGTGCAAGATATGTCGCTATGAGCTGCACCAACCGGGGTGTTGGTAATTCCCTTGTTTTACATGCTGATGTAAAATTCAGCAGCATTTATCATCAAATTATGAAGTCTTCTTTGATCGAGTCTCTGACCATATTGAAAATATCCTGTTTAAAATCAAAGGTTGCTGGAGACTTTGTCTTAATCTTACCATCCGCCAGCGCTTTTTGATGGGTTGTCCTACCCGTAATACATGGGAAATGCGGGATTTGACCAAGTAAAAATAGTCTGTCACCTCGACCGTAGTGGCATGACTGTACTTTTTTGTGGTGTTTTTAGTTTAAGTCCCCACCGATGAAGAGGGTTTAATCTGTTAAAAATTGGGGACAAATTTGTAAAATTTCCTCGGCTTCTTGGGTGTCATTTTGCTGAATTTCTAAAAATTTCTTTTTATGTTTTTGTTTGATGGGAAAATTCAAATCGCACAAAGTTTGCAATGTTTCCCTATTGGTATTCCAGCGCAACACCACATCCATCGGATCGGAACCATATTCATCAGAAATTAAATCTGCTTGATGTTCAGCTAACCAACGCATTAATTTAGGTTTATTTGATTTTGTTGCATAATAAAACAGGTTCTTTTGTTGTTCATCCAGCTGGTTTAGAGATAGTGGGTCTATATTCATTTCTTCAAGTAATTCTGCACTGATCCAGTTATTATTTATATACATTGATGGTGGAATTTCAGTAATGGCTTGTTTGCTCATTCGAATAATATCGTCAGGTAGTTTTTTTTCATCAGAGATTAAAAGTGCCAGAGTGAAATTGTCGAGAGGTTTTTTTTGCAGCAGAAGTCTAATATTTTCAAAATCTCCT
>CAZKUH010000256.1:0-4303 GCA_964555895.1 uncultured Enterobacterales bacterium | reverse complement strand
GGGTCTAGACCCACAACATGTATTAATCTGTGTACGAATATCTGTCGATTGCATGTTCAGGCTGATGATGAAGGGGGTGCTGTGTAAATTTCAGATCAATTCTAGAGTTAAAATATTGATTATCAATCTACCGGATTATTGCCCACAAATCTCAGATGAAGTTGCTTTCATTGCTGACAATGCGACCATTGCTGGCAATATTGTGATCCGTAAGGCTGTTTCTGTCTGGTATCAAGCGGTATTACGTGCAGAGTCTGCCATTATAGATATTGGTTTAGGTAGTAATATTCAAGATGGTGTCATTTGTCATACAGATCCCGGTATCCCTTTGCATGTGGGGCCATTCGTTACTGTTGGACATGGCGCCGTGCTACATGGATGTACGATTGGTGAAAACAGTTTGATTGGTATTAATGCCGTTATACTCAATAAGGTGACTATTGGTAAATATTGCTTGATAGGTGCAGCTTCTCTTGTTCCTGAAGGCTTATTCATACCCGATGGTTCTTTGGTGTTTGGCGCACCAGCAAAAATCATTCGACAATTAACCGAAGATGAAAAAGACGGACTAAAACGATCCGCTCGGGAGTATGTGGAAAAATCCAAACTTTATCGTTTGGTCAATAAATCGAGTATGAACAAATAAATTAAATAGAAGGTTTAAAATATGAGTATTGAAGAAAATGAAAGTCTGCAACCCCCTTTTGAAGAGACTTTTGACCCCAATAATGAGGCTGAAGTTAATCGTTGGGGACAAGAACAATACGCTGAGGCATTGAAATATTGCCAAAAGAACTTGCTTCCCGTTGAAAAGTTAGTGCAATCAAAAAGTAGTGTGTTACCACCCATAATAGCTGTTTGGTATATTAAATTAACCACCAAACCCTCGTCTCAGGTCTGGGTAATTGGTGGAAAAGTGATGATGGATCATGTTGATGTCACTGTGGCGCCTTCCGCTAGGGAAGCTTTACGCCATTTCTCTTTGTCCTGGCAAATGAAGGCTTCTACACTGGAACATAATATGCAGTCAGCCACGAATAACCTTGACCCCGAACAACAACAGAAAGTGATTAAAACGCTAATAATGGAAGCTGAAGCACTTTATGACCTTTATTTAAATGACAAGTTGTGGCACCAGGGATGAAAACCTGAGCGTATTTAAAAAGAAACCCAGGATGTTATGTCGCATCATGCATAAAATGAGCTTTCAGCAATAACATTTTGCTTTACAAGAAATATTTTTTATTTATAAAGGTGTTTTTTGTTTTTCCTGCTATATTTAACCACGCTAGGTATGATATTCCTGCCTGAGAAAAGGGCGTGGGCCGGTTGGCTTCGTCTTAAAATAATGCTCAGAATAAAATATTGACAAAATTGGTGTAGATGAGACGTATATGAAAATCGGTGTGGCCAAAATAGTTATTGCAAAAGTCATTTTAATGCAATTGTTCTTCACTTTATTGTTTGTTTTAGTGTTAGGTTTTACACCTCACACTTTGCGTGCTGCTGAAAATATTAAAACCATCACACTGAAAGATGGTACACAATTGAATTTAAATGGTATCGGCAGAGCAAAGCAATTGAATGATGACTATTTTCTTGGTGCGCTTTATCTCATTGAACCCTTTGGTAACATTGACGATATTACTTATATAAACAATCCCAAAAGAATGGAAATTCGGATTGCTTATAAAAAAATATCTTCGCGAAGATTTGGGCAATACTGGAAAGAGGCAATAGCCATTAATAACCCTAGGAATATTTGGGAACCCCAGGTGAAAAATGTTTTGAGATTTACGCGGTTTTTTAATCAAAATCTCTTGAAGGGTGACATCATAAATCTGGATTTTTTACCAGACAGAGGAACATTCGTTTTTTTAAATGGTATTTTAATAGGAGAGATAAGGAACCCATCATTTTTCAACCTTTTATTGATGACATGGTTGGGTAATCGCCCACCAAATCAACAATTTAAACAGGGTGTTATGGGTGCCTATGGAGCTGATGATGTTGACATTGCCATAAAATTACAACAAAGTTTTGAGGCGCTGAAACCTAGTGCTAAAAGAAAACTTAATGTTCTTGCAAAAAAAAACAAAGCTGAAAATAGCGCTAACGAGAAAAAAAACAACAATAAAAGTAAAGTAGTAAAAAAAAGTAAAGCTAAAGTCACAAAAACTAAAGGCAAAAAAGGCAATAAAAATTCATTGAAACCTGCAGTTAAAAAAACAAAAAATACCACTTTGAAATTGCCAGTAAGTAGAAAAAAAACCTCAGTTAAAATCGTGCCCAAGTTATCAGTGGCAGCATCTGCTGCAGCTAAAATAACAACCAAAAAAAAATTGAAAGCTAAATCACAGAACAAGAAGAAACTCAAAGCCGTTAATAGTACAAAAAAAAATAATGCCAAAAAAACAAAAAAAGTAGTGGCCAAAGTTGCACCGCCTAAACTCTCTGCATCTGCCAGATTGAAAATTTTTGAAGCGCGTTCCAATTATGGCAAATTGCTAAGAAATAAAATTCGCTTGCACCAAGCCTTTCCACTTAAAAAAATGTTAAGAAGCAGAAAATACCGGAAAATGATGGAAAAGGGTGCTATTCGAGCTGATGGCATTATATGGGTTAAAATTGCTCGAGATGGTTCGGTCTTATCCAGCAAAATGGAGCAGTCTACAAAAATACCGTTGTTGGATGCTGCGGCTATTCAGATGGTGGAAAAAGCAGATCCACTGCCAGCTATGCCTAAATTACTTGAAGGGAAGTATTTCGAATTTTTGGTGAAAATTGCCTTTCTCTCGCCTAAACTCTAATCATTTAATTGTAAAATTACCTCCCTGATTATTAACGATGGGGTTAGATTTTATCTGCTTGCTCACGTACAATATTCCTAATTAACAATGAAAACTTATATATTCAATTGATGACAGGAACTAAGTTGCATGAAAATATCTTCAAATTTTGATAGTGGTAATATAATCGTAGACAATATTGAATCTGAGCAAAATATTTTATTGAGAATAAAAGATGATGCGGCGGCTGATTTTAAGCAGTGGTTTCATTTCCGTTTAAGTACTACGCCAGGGACCGAACATAAAATTCATCTGACAAATGTTAACCAATGTTCATATGTTGAGGGCTGGCAAGGATATTCTGCAGTCGCCAGTTATGATCGTGAAGAATGGTTTCGAGTGCCTACTGAATACGATGGAGAAAAACTAACCATTTCCCACACGCCAGAATTTGCTGGTGTTTATTACGCCTATTTTACCCCTTATTCGTTCGAGCAACATCAAGATTTACTGCATCAAGCGCAAATTTCAGAGCTATGTAACCTCATTCCATTGGGTGAGACGGTTGATGGGAGGGATTTTGATTTATTAAAAATTGCAGATCCTCAAGCACATGCAAAAAAGACCATGTGGATAATAGCGCGACAACATCCCGGAGAATCAATGGCAGAATGGTGTGTTGAGGGCTTGTTATCCCGCTTGCTGGATGATACCGATGCTGTTTCTCGTGCCTTGCTCAAAGACTGGTGTTTTTATGTGGTACCTAACATGAATCCTGATGGTAGTGTTAGAGGTCATCTACGCTCAAATAGTGCGGGTGCTAACCTTAATAGAGAATGGTTGAACCCATCGTTAGAACGTAGTCCTGAAGTTTTTCTGGTGCGCGACTATATGAAGAAAACTGGCTGTCAATTTTTTCTTGATATGCACGGTGATGAAGCAATCCCTTATACTTTTCTCGCAGGTAGTGAAGGGATCCCGTCATACACTGGCGATATGCATCAATTAGAAAACACTTTCAAAGATGAATTGTTGAAATCATCTGCGGACTTTCAGATAGAACATGGTTATCCTCGGTCCAAGGCGGGTGAAGCCGATTTAAGTATGGCGAGCAATTGGGTTGGAGAGCAGTTTAATTGTTTGTCGTTTACTTTGGAAATGCCATTCAAAGACCATTTGTTTTTAGAAGACAAAGTTTATGGTTGGTCTGCCGATCGTTCGATAAATCTGGGGGCAGCGCTTCTTAACGCAATATATGCTACTTTTCATTCATCACGCAAATAAACTAATTTAATCAAGAGTCATTTATGCCACAAGTCTTAATTTTAGGGGCTGGCCTGGTAGCTGGTCCACTAGTAGATTATTTACACAAAGAAAAAATTTCTATCACGCTGGCAAGCCATATCATCTCTGAAGCACAGGCATTATCAAACCAACGGGATAATATGCGGGCCATTGAATTGAACGTGGCTAACCCTGAAGAGCTTTCCCGGACGTTACGGCAGCATAAAGAT
>CAZKUH010000255.1:0-4305 GCA_964555895.1 uncultured Enterobacterales bacterium | reverse complement strand
GTACAGATATTGTGGATTCGAGAATAAAGGAGGAAAAATATCCTGATGCAGAGAAAAAAACTGATGGGCAAAAAATTGAAGATACCTCCACAGATAAACGCTGAACAATTATGCCCGGATTTCCGCAAACTTATATTTTATTGATGACATGATAAATAAGCAAGATTCTCTATTTTCAAGCCCGCAGTTTGCTAAAGAACCCGCTGGGTCACTAGATGAACATGGATCGACTGAACCGCTGGCGTTCAGGATGCGGCCAAAATCTTTAGAACAATATCTGGGACAGAAACACATTCTTGGCCCGGGAATGCCACTTTATCAGGCGATAATGCATGATCGTCTACACTCACTCATTCTTTGGGGGCCACCCGGAACCGGAAAAACCAGCCTGGCACGAACAATTGCAGCACAAACAGCGGCAAAATTTGTTACTTTGTCGGCGGTAATGTCTGGCGTCAAAGATATTAGAGCGGTAATGCAACAGGCTAAAATTGATTTATCTTCTGCGAAAAAAACCATTTTATTTGTCGATGAAGTGCATCGTTTTAATAAGGCGCAACAGGATGCTTTTTTACCCTTTGTAGAAGATGGCACCATCACTTTTATCGGGGCGACGACAGAAAATCCGGCTTTTGAATTAAACAATGCATTACTATCGCGAACCCGGGTTTATGTCATCAAACCTTTATCGGTAGAACAACTTTCGACCTTGATAGTCCGTGCGCTGTCGCAGGATCAACTATTACAACAACAGCAGATAGAAATAGCAGACGATGTTATCACTGCTATTTCACAAGTGGCTGATGGAGATGCCAGACGAGCACTTAATCTGCTTGAAATTGCCGTCGATTTAGCCACAACAAAAGATGCCAGAAAAACCATTACCAAAGAGACGCTGGATTATTTATTACAACAGGATTTTCGACGTTTTGATAAAAGTGGTGATGAATTTTACGATCAAATTTCTGCATTACACAAATCTGTCAGAGGTTCTTCCCCCGATGCCAGTTTATATTGGCTTTGTCGTATGCTGGATGGTGGCTGCGACCCTTTGTATTTAGCAAGACGTGTGGTCAGAATGGCCAGTGAAGACATCGGCAATGCCGATCCAAGAGGTTTGCAGATAGCACTGGATGCCTGGGAGGTATTACAACGGCTTGGTTCGCCTGAGGGTGAATTGGCACTGGCTCAGGCAGTCATTTATCTTGCCAGTGCAGCCAAAAGCAACGCCGTTTACAGTGCTTTTAATGCCGCCATGAAAGATGTGAAATCATCTGGCCATGCGCCAGTACCCAATCATTTGAAAAATGCACCCACAACGTTAGCAAAAGATTTAGGGCATGGTTCGTGCTATCGTTATGCTCACAGTGAAACTGAAGGTTATGCGGCCGGAGAAAATTACTTTCCTCATGGAAAAACCCCTGTAAACTATTATCAACCGGTTAATCGCGGACTTGAGCAGAAAATTCGCGAGAAATTAAAACATCTTCATACATTAGATCAAGCTCACAGAAAAAATAACTGATACAATGTCACGCATTAATAAACCCGACATTAAATTTTAGACCCCTGCTACCTGAAACCAGCATTGCCAAGTATCACGGGTATAGATCACACGCTACTATTTATTTATATGTTATATGCTTAATATCCAAATTATTTTGTCTGTTGCTATTGGTGGCGCTGTTGGTGCGGTTTCTCGCCTCAGTATCACACAACTTTTAGGTCTCTGGATTGGCCGCGGATTTCCTTGGGGAACCCTGGCGGTAAATTTGCTGGGCAGTTTCGTCATTGGTTATCTGGTCGGTATTTGGAGCCAGGGTGACCATGGACCTTCCGCTGCCATGCGTGCGGCAATTATAGTCGGATTTCTTGGTGCGTTTACCACCATGTCATCATTCTCCCTCGACAGTTGGGAATTATTGCAACGAGGCGACTGGTTCAAAGCTTTTAGCTATATGGGGATAACCGTGTTAGGTTCACTCATGGCGGTTGCTTTGGGCATGTATTTAACGCTTAAAAATTAACCAGGAATTACTATGATAGACGCAAAATTATTGCGCAGCGAAACAACTGCTATTGCTGAAAATTTACGCAAACGTGGTTACCAGTTTCCTCTGGACGATTATTTAGCATTAGAGGAAAAAAGAAAGCAGTTACAGATAATAACCCAGGATTTACAGAATCAAAGAACGGTTCGTTCAAAAACTATTGGCAAGGCAAAAGCAGCCGGTGACGATATAGCGCCTTTGCTCGAAGAAATTTCCGGGCTTGGGGGAGAGCTCGACAGCACCAAAGCCAAACTGGATAAAGTGCTTGAAGCCTTGAAACTGATTCAAATGGCGACGCCAAATGTGCTGCATGCATCGGTACCCGAAGGGCGTGATGAAAATGACAATGTAGAAATCAGAAGATGGGGCGAACCAAAACAATTTAGTTTTAATGTTAAGGACCATGTCACACTGGGAGAAGAACTCGCCGGTTTTGATTTTGCCTGTGCAGCTAAGATTTCCGGTTCAAGATTTTCTCTGATCAAAGGGGATTTGGCTAGGCTGCAAAGAGCGCTAACCCAATTTATGTTGGATACTCACACAGAGTCACACCATTATAATGAAGTTTATGTCCCTTACATGGTTAATCGAGAAAGTTTGCTTGGCACCGGACAATTACCCAAATTTGCCGAGGATTTATTTTCAGTGAAGGGTAGTACCCAGGATGGTAATGCACTTTATATGATACCCACGGCAGAGGTGCCGGTAACCAATATTGTGCGCGATGTCATCCTGGAGGCTGAAGCGTTACCTTTAAAATTTGTCGCACATACGCCCTGTTTCCGAAGCGAGGCCGGGTCGTATGGAAAAGATACCAAAGGGCTAATCAGACAACATCAATTTGAGAAAGTTGAACTGGTGCAGATAGTCAATCCGCAAAACTCCATGCAGGCGCTGGATGAACTAACCGCAGACGCTGAGAAGATATTACAACTGTTGCAACTACCTTATCGCACCGTCACCCTTTGTAGTTGTGATATCGGTTTTAGCGCCACTAAAACTTATGACATTGAAGTCTGGTTACCTGCGCAAAATACTTATCGAGAAATTTCATCCTGTAGTAATTTTGCTGATTTTCAAGCAAGACGGATGCAGGCCAGATGGCGCAACCCGACACATGGACGTCCAGAATATCTGCACACCTTAAATGGCTCAGGACTTGCGGTAGGGCGCACACTGGTTGCAGTGATGGAAAATTATCAACAAGCAGATGGCAGCATTACAATCCCGCAGGTTTTATTGCCTTATATGGGTGGTGTGAGTGAAATAAAATAATCAACCTGAATTCTAGATTCAGGTTGATTAGACTTATATGCATCTGGCTGGTTTGGGTAAACCGGCCAGTTTAGTGGATTGTTTCGCGGCACCACCTGGAAACAACAAAGCCAGAGTTATACTGGAAGCTTTTTCTTCGCCAAGCTGGCTTTTCAAATAATTAACTAAAGGTCGCATGGCCGGGCTTTTATTGAATTGTTGATAAAAAGTCCTCACAAAATAAATCACTTCCCAATGACTCGCTGTTAATTGTAGCTTTTCATTTTCAGCAATGGCCAGAGCCACTTGTTTATTCCAGTCTGCAGCGTTGGACAGGTAGCCCTGAGAATCTGTTTCTATGGTGAGGCCTTCTACAATTAATGGCATAATTTGCTTGATACGGTTGTTATTTCCAGGCGATGATTTTATCAGCTTTAAAACATTTTTGAACAAATTCATCCGTACTGATTAGTTGATCTTGATCTAGCATATCAACGTCCAGGTTGTGGGTAAGATAATCATTTTTTAAAAAGAATAAATTTTTCATACTGTTATTTAAAAGACTTTGTATGTTTAACACACCTTGTTCTCTGAAAATTATGCTGGCTGCCGGACTCATTTGCATGAGTTCAGATAAAGATTTTTTATCGAGTTTTTGATGGCAATGGAGCAGCATGTTAATTAAACCTCAATACGTTTTCATAACGATTCAAAAACTTGAAAAGTTCATGATCAGGCAGATAATTAAAACTGCATCTAAAAGCATTTTGTTCTTTATTGAGTTTGTTGAAATCAATGGGTGAAACAAAAATCTCACTGACGCCGTAATACTGTAAAGCGTCAATAATGGGTATTTGTCTGGTCGCTGATTTTAATAATAGTTTGAGTGCATTTTTTTTAAACCATAAGTGGACGTTTTCATTGAAACTGGCTAATGCTAAAGCCGCATCGAGGGTTTCATTCATCGCACTTAACTGATCTTCAGTTTGATCAATAATAA
>CAZKUH010000254.1:0-4312 GCA_964555895.1 uncultured Enterobacterales bacterium | reverse complement strand
GCTAAATTATGGATAATAGAGGAACTTTAAATGTCGTTGAGAGAGAATAATATGAAGGCATTAACACGCTGTTCCTGGGTTTCAAAGGATCCACTCTACGAGGAATATCATGATAAAGAATGGGGCGTGCCCATTTTTGACGATAAAAAGCTCTTTGCCATGTTGATTTTAGAGGGTGCTCAAGCCGGTCTGAGCTGGATCACCGTTTTAAAAAGAAGACAGGGTTATTACGCGGTGTTTGATAATTTAGACCCAGAGATAATTGCGCAATATGACCAGGAAAAAATTGCTCAGATTGTTAAAGATGAACGGATTATTCGACATCGGGGGAAAATTACTGCCACGGTAGGCAATGCAAAAGCCTATTTAGATTTAAAACTACAAGGAATTAATTTTAGTGATTTTTTATGGGCCTTTGTTGCAGGAAAACCCATCAAAAATAATTGGATAAACCTGCAAAACTTACCAGCGAGCACCCCGCAATCTGACGCGATGTCCAAGGCATTAAAAAAGCTGGGGTTTAAATTTTGTGGCGCGACGATTTGTTATGCTTTTATGCAGGCAGTCGGTATGGTGAATGACCACACCACAGATTGTTTTCGTTACCAAAAGTAAGTTAATTGTACAATATGCCTTTTAAATATTACCGGATCAGGTAATAGTTTTTATACTATTTTCCTTTAAACTTCTTGTGTCTACTTGCCTTCACAGGAAAATATTATGTTGTCGCTAAAAAAGTTTACCTTAATTTTAAGTGTACTGATACTTATGCTAACCTCTGCAAATGTATTTGCGAAGAGAAAAAGTTATACTATGGTTTGCCAGGGTGGTGGCAATATGAGTATTTTATTTCGTAATAATCCCAAGGCTTTTTTCTATATTTACTTTGAAAAATCTTCTTCAGCAGGCACATCAAGAGCACCCAGAGCTGGGGAGTGTGCTTGGATGGATCGACCTATTTCAAACAAAGAACCAGTCGCTTTGACTTTTTTTGGGCCTAATCCTATCCGTCGAATGCGCATTTACAAGGGCGGCGGTAAAAACACCATAGAGCCGTATCTTTCAGGTCAAGCTAAATCTGGGGGAATTCTAGTGAATGCTGTTATAAAAGGGAAAAAGTTTTTTGTACAGGCAAGAAGGAAAGGTCGTGTATTTCAGATTACCAAAGTGGGTTTGTGATTTAGCTTTTATGCAAATTCATCGAGTTCTGAAATTTTCGATCACGGTTAAAGTCAAACCCAACCAAACCAGGGCAAAAGTCATTAAACGCCCTGGTGGAAAACCTTCATGATAAATAAAGTAACCTAAAACCCCCATCAGTGTAGGGCCGATATACTGGAACATGCCCAAGGTGGAATAGGTGATTTTTTTGCTGGCACCTATAAAAAATATGAGTGGTAAAGATGTCACCAGCCCAGCTGAAAGTAGCAAAATATCAATACTTAAATTCTCATGTGTAAAGGATAACTTCCCCTGAAAATTTAAGTAAACAAGATAGGCGATGGCGAAGGGAGACATCAACATAGTTTCGATCAACAAACCAACCGTGCCGCCGATATCAACTTTTTTTCTGATCAGGCCGTATGTGCCAAAGGAAATGGCAAGAAACAAAGCGATAAAAGGCAGTTGACCAAACCGAAATATTTCTTGAGCCACGCCAACAAGAGCCAAAAAGACGGCAAATTTTTGTGCACGCGTTAAATGTTCACTCAGAAAAACAGCCCCGAGTGCTACATTGAGTAATGGATTAATATAGTAGCCTAAACTGGTCTCAAGAATTTCCCCCACACTGATGGCATAAATAAAAACTAACCAGTTAGAGGTGAGCAAAATGGCGGCTAAAAAAAGCACCCGGAAGTGATCTTTGAAACCCTGAATAACCTTGGGAATAAAATTTTTGTCTTGCCAGTAAAGAATGATAGCCAGAGTAAAAACCGACCAGATGACACGATGTGCGACGATTTCGTAGGGTGTGACAGATGGTAGAGCCTTAAAATAAAGGGGTGCAAAACCCCAGAGCACAAAAGCGATGACAGCCTGAATGTGGCCAGATCTGGATTGAGGAAGCATATGTGTTAACCTGGGAGATTTGAAAAGTTTCGATGGTACAGGCGGGAGCAAACCTGACCATTGATTTTTTCACGAAATAACGACCAATATGGTGGCACGGCCAGAGACTGATTGGAAGATTCGGTTTCGATGTAAATGCAGGCTTTTTTACTGAGCCAGTTATTTTGTTCCAATAACTTGATGCTGGGCTCTACCCGATTTTGTTTAAAGGGCGGATCGAGGAAAACAATATCAAAAAATTGCGCTTTTTGTGTGAGAAAACTTAACACATCTTGTTGTTGAAAAAAAATGTTATTAGTTTGCAGTATTTGCAGATTTTTCTTTATCTGGTGCCCTACATTTTTACTGTTATCGACCAAACTAACTGAAGCTGCACCACGAGAAGCCGCTTCAAATCCCAAAGCACCACTACCACAAAATAAATCACAGCAATGGGCACCCACAATATCCGGGGCTAACCAGTTGAAGAGTGTTTCACGGACACGGTCAGGCGTTGGTCTTAATGATGCGACTGTAGGCACCACTAGTTTCCGACCTCGCCATTTTCCGCCAATTATGCGGATTTGTCCCTCGCGTTGTAGCGGTTTTGGGTCGATTCTTTGTTGAGGATGCTCAGAAAATAGTTTTTGTTTGCGCATTTCAATATTCTCAGCGGCGGCGAAATGGTAGGATATGGTCAGATAAAATAACGGTTGTGAATAATACAAGCAAACCCATGAGTAAAGATAGTCATAATTCTACTTCAGGCAAAGGTCTTTTTGCTTGGTTTGGTAGCAAAAAAGCCCAAGAAGAAGTCCGAGACATTGAGAGTAAACAGGCAAATAAGCTTGAAGTAGCTGAAAATAATCAGCCTGAGACCCAAGCAAAACCTGGGCTGTTTTCACGATTGCGTCAGGGGCTTGCAAAAACACGTTCTCAGTTTAGTGAGGGTTTGACAAGTGCCTTTTTGGGAAAGAAGCAAATCGACGAGGATCTTTTTGAAGAAATAGAAACCCGGTTATTGATGGCGGATGTTGGTATTGAGACCACGCAAAAAATTGTAGATGAACTTACTAGTGCGGTAAAGCGCAAAGAACTGGCTGATCCAGAAGCGCTTTACCAGGCATTAATGTCCTTGATGGCAGCATTATTGGCACCGGTCGAACAACCGCTGGAAATTAATCAGGCGCAAAAACCCTTTGTTATTTTGATGGTAGGTGTTAACGGCGTTGGTAAAACGACCACTATAGGCAAGTTAGCTAAACGTTATCAACAACAGGGCAAGAAGGTCATGTTAGCCGCAGGCGATACGTTTAGAGCGGCTGCAGTTGAACAGCTTCAAGTTTGGGGGCAACGAAACAATGTTACCGTTATCGCCCAACATTCCGGTGCGGATAGCGCTTCAGTTATTTTTGATGCGCTACAGGCGGCTAAAGCGAGAAAGGTTGATGTTTTGATCGCTGATACGGCTGGAAGACTGCAAAATAAAGCCCATTTAATGACAGAGTTAGAGAAAGTTATTCGTGTCATGAAAAAACTGGAACCCGGCGCACCACACGAAACTCTGTTAGTGCTGGATGCTGGAACCGGGCAAAATGCCATCAATCAGGCAGAGCAGTTTCATAAAACCGTCAATTTAACCGGGCTGTCATTAAGCAAACTGGACGGTACCGCCAAAGGTGGTATTATTTTTGCCTTGGCAGACAAATTTAAAATACCGTTACGTTATATTGGCGTGGGTGAAGCCATTGATGACTTGCGGGTTTTTAATGCCAAGGATTTTATCCGGGCGCTTTTTGATAAAGACGATGAAGCATAACGCTGCCAGTAATAAAAGAGAAAAACAGTAACTTATGATACGTTTCAATCAGGTATCCAAACGCTATGAAAGCGGTCATGAAGCACTGCATCGCGTTAATGTGCATTTGTCCTCAGGTGAAATGGCTTTTCTTACTGGTCATTCTGGTGCCGGGAAAAGCACCTTGCTCAAACTCATAGGTGTGATGGAAAGACCAACCCAGGGTGAAATTTTTCTTGCTGGTCAGAACCTCAATCGAGTCAGTCGTCGTAAAATCCCCTTTGTTCGCCGAAAAATGGGGATTATTTTTCAGGATCACCAGTTACTTTTTGATCGCACTGTTTTTGATAATGTGGCGTTACCGTTACAGATTTGTGGACACCCTCCACGAGAAATTGGTCGTCGCGTACGGGCGGCGCTGGATAAAGTTGGATTGCTCAGTAAAGAAAAACAAAAACCCATTAT
>CAZKUH010000253.1:0-4314 GCA_964555895.1 uncultured Enterobacterales bacterium | reverse complement strand
TTTCGCGTAAAGAACAACGATTACCTGAAGTCTTTTCTCAACAAGAAATTCAGCGCTATCTTTAACCCGTTGAAAGAATCTTATCGATTAATGGCAGAAATGATGTATGGTTCTGGTTTCAGGATGAATACATTTTTTTAGATATTGAAGTACAAAAGATGGGTAAAATTCCCTCTTAAAGCAAGCCGAATTTAGCGATGTGCTTTGTGGGCAATCGGGTAAGGAAGCTTGATTGAGCGCGATCAGATAGGGATATCTGTTAGCGCGCCCACTTGCTAGCATATAGCAAATTCTGCTATCCGTCAGGCTTGCGATCAGGGGGCGCAGAGGATTGTTAAGGTGCGGTTCTATAATCTCCTTTTATCGGTTTTCGCTTTTGAATTTCGTCATTTTGAATGAAGGGTTGGTTGTGGGTACTTAAGATCCTTCGACAGCGCGCTCCAAAGCACTCACCATGTTCCAGGTCAGGTTTCAGGATATGACAAAAATTAGGTTCTGAGTATGCAAAAGTCTGGCTTTGGGTATGGTAAAAGTTTGGTTCAGGGTAAAAGTCAGGTTCAGGATGGCGTTTTAACTGAAGTTTCTTACTCAATAATTTAAACAATTGCTGGTTTTTTGTTACTGTTAAATCTGGATCGTAGACATGCACAATTTTTGCTTCAACAAAGAATATCTTTCATTTTTTGAGAGTGTTAAAATTACGTCATTAAAATGATAATAAAGAGAATTTAATGAAATTTGCAATGATCGGCCTAGGAAAAATGGGGGCCAATATGGTACGACGTCTTATCCGAAATGGTCATGATGCTATGGTTTTTGATGTCGATGTTGCGGTAGCTGATAATCTGGCCGCTGAACTTGAAAATGTGCGTGCTTTTCATTCGATCAGCCAATTAGTCAAACAGGATTTGGCTGCTAAAGTGATCTGGATGATGGTGCCGCATGAATCCGTTGATGACACTATTGCAGATCTACTCAGTGCCGGTTTATCTGCTGGGGATGTACTTATTGATGGTGGTAATTCAAACTACAAACTTTCTCAAAAACGCGCTCAGTTTCTTGCGGCTAAAGATATTCATTTTGTAGATTGTGGAACTTCTGGTGGCGTTTGGGGGCTGGAGAATGGTTATAGTATAATGGTGGGAGGTACAGAAAAAGCCATTCAGTTAATAAAACCTATCCTGGAAACCCTCGCTCCAGCGGCCAATAAAGGTTGGGGGCATGTCGGCCCTGCCGGAGCCGGTCATTACACTAAAATGGTTCATAATGGCATTGAATACGGCATGATGCAGGCTTTTGCCGAAGGCTTTGAATTGATGGATGCGAAAAAAGAACTACATCTCGATATGCAACAAATAGCCGGGATCTGGCAACACGGTAGTGTGGTCCGTTCCTGGTTGCTCGATTTAGTACACGATGCTTTAGCTGATGAAAATTTATTGGATTCCCTCAGTGATTATGTGGATGACTCAGGTGAAGGTCGTTGGACAATCCAGGATTCTATCGAAAATGCAGTTCCTACTCCCGTATTAAGTCTGGCGCTGCAAATGCGTTTCCGAAGTCGACAGGACTCTTCCTATGGCGGTAAAATACTCAATGCCATGCGAGCTGGCTTTGGTGGACATAGCATTCGTCCGGCAGACGAAACTGACTAAAAAATTGTGTAGATAAATGTAGCCAATGCTGATTGTTGTGTCATCACCACTAGAGCACCCAATAAACTGAGAATCACAATAATCGGCAACAACCACATTTTTTTTCTTACTTTGAGAAAAGCCCATAAATCTTTTAAAAATTCCAGCATCAGAATGGTCGCTCCAGATCGTCTTTGTCAATTTTTTTGGTTTCTGTCAATATATAATAGCTTTGTCGTTGTTTATCAATATCGGGTTGGTAATGTAATTTACCCAGCATTTTTAACACCAGGCCCATGGGCAAAATCATTACGTAATAGGTCAAACCCAGGATTATGCGGGTGTTCACCCAACCCATAATAACAGAAATAAACATCCACAGCCGATAGGGATAGCTTATCCATTGGGGCAATATAAAATAAAGCACTAAAAACAAACCACTGACAACAATCGGCCACGCATGTCGATTAAAAGAAAAGAACCAGGGCAGTAGAACGAAAAAGAACAGTGGCACCGCCCAGCTCATCATCAAGGCAAATTGTTTTTCTTGTTTGAGTTTATCTGTCATCATCGTTTTCATGGTTGGTTTCCTCATTTTCCTGGCATTAATCCGGCTCAAACACCGTCTGTCGTGCTGTTGCTATTGCGGTTGAACTTTGCTGGGATTTATCCAGCAAGAGATTACCGATGACCAGATAATCCATGTCTGTCGCTAAAAAACAGCGAAGGGCATCTTCGGGTGAGCACACAGGGGGTTCTCCTCTGACATTAAACGAGGTATTAATTAGTACCGAACAATGGGTTTGTTCTTTAAATCGCTGCATCAACTGATACAGTTTGTTATTATTTGCAGCCGAAACAGTTTGCACTCGTGCAGAATAATCTACATGGGTGATCGCCGGGAGACGTGATCGCTTTAGCTGCAATTTAGCCAACCCTTGAATATCTTTAGGCGTTTCCAGGCGGTATTTGTCCTTGAGAGATGCCACCAGCAACATATAGGGACTCGATACCTCAAGCTCAAAATATTCGGTTGCATCTTCTTCGATAACGATCGGTGCAAACGGTCTGAAAGATTCGCGGTTTTTAATTTTTAAATTCATCAGCGTTTGCATTTCCTGGCTTCTGGCATCACCTAAAATACTCCGATTACCCAACGCTCTTGGACCAAATTCCATTCTACCCTGAAACCAGCCAATCACTTTACCTTGGTCAATGAGTGATGCCACTTCAGTGAAAAGTTGCGCTGATGACTTTAACGTAAAAGGTACAGCTGCTTTTTTCAGATATTCTCCCACCCAAGCATCGCTATATTCGGGTCCGAGTAATGCCCCTTGCATCCCATCAGTTTCATTTAAATCTACCTGGGTTCTTGGCGCATTTTCATGATGATGCCAGGCAAGCAAAGCTGCGCCCAAAGCACCACCAGCATCCCCTGCTGCCGGTTGAATCCAGACATTTTCAAACGGGCCTTCTCTGACAATTCTTCCATTAGCAACACAATTAAGTGCAACGCCTCCTGCCAGGCAGAGGTTTTTTGAAGGGTTTATTTTATAAAGATGGTCAACAATTTTTAGAATAATTTCTTCAGTTACCACCTGTATGGAACGCGCTAAATCCATTTCCTTTTGTGTAACTTGGGTGTCTGTAGCACGCGGTTTTGCCGCAAATAACTGATGGAACTTGTTGTTGGTCATGGTGAGGCCGGTAGCAAAATTGAAGTAACTCATGTCCAGCGCAAAACTACCATCTGCTTTTATATCTATGAGCTTATCTTTAATCAGATCAACAAAACGAGCTTTACCGAAAGGCGCTAAACCCATCAACTTGTATTCTCCAGAGTTGACTCTGAAACCACAATAATAGGTGAACGCTGAATAAAGCAGACCCAGCGAATGAGGAAAATGTACCTCCCACAGCGGTGCTAATGTGTTTCCTCTACCTGACCAGGCAGACGAGGTAGCCCATTCTCCAACACCATCCAGGCACAAAACCGCTGCTTCTTCAAAGGGGCTTGGAAAAAAAGCGGAAGCCGCATGAGATAAATGATGCTGACTAAATAACAGCGTGGGTAATGCTGCTTTTTTGGAAAGGTTGGCTAGCGCACGGAATTCATTTTTAAGCACTGATTTCAAATATAATTTTTCTTTTAACCAGATGGGCATTGATCGAATAAAAGAGCCAATGCCTCGGGGAACACTGCCCAGATAAGTCTCCAATAACCGTTCAAATTTGAGCATCGGTTTGTCATAAAATATAATGCTGTTTAAATCCGAAAAGGAAATATTGGCCTGTGATAAACAATATTGAATAGCTTGTAGCGGAAATGCCGGATCATGTTTAATGCGACTGAAGCGTTCTTCTTGCACTGCGGCAATAATTTTTCCATTACAAATGATCGCAGCGGCACTATCATGATAATAGGCGGAAATCCCCAAAATAAAATGTTGTTGTTCTGTCATCTGAAATGGTCAACACACTCTAACTATTTGCAAAAAAATACACGCATTTATTTGCCGAGTATATCATTTAAAGCGTATTATTGAGGATAATAATCATGAAAAATAATGCGTCCATACTTAAAGTGTCAAAAATCGAAGAAGCTCATACTAAACGGCCACTCAGCTTTTATATCATATTGATATTACTGCCATTTATTTTACTTGCCTTATTAGAAATT
>CAZKUH010000252.1:0-4333 GCA_964555895.1 uncultured Enterobacterales bacterium | reverse complement strand
GTACAAAATGGCATTATCATAAGCATTGTTTAATTCTTCTTTGCTACATTTTTCAAGTTGATTAGTTTCACAAACCGGGGTGTATTTTTTAAATTTTACCGGGTAGCGTTTGTAATATGCAGGGCCATGATTACCCAGTTGATGCAGCACAATAAAAATATCACTTTGCTTATTGTTGTCGATGTACTTTTGCAAGTTGACCAGCATACCCTCATCACGACATTCCGTATCACACAGAGGATTTATTTTTCTGCTCCTGAAACTCTGGTAAGGAACACGATCAGCAACCCCTTTTGAGTTGGAGTTATTATCCAGCCATAGCACCTTATCTCCCACCCGTTGCAAAATATCCAAAGCATTTTCGGTGTTTTTCATCGTTTCTTTATCATAATTAGCTTCACCGATGCTGGAGAACATGCATGGCACTGAAACTGAGGTCGTGGTACCACAACTCCAAAAGTTACTAAAGCTGACAATGTTTTCTTTAGACAATGCCGGATTGGTTTCTCTCTTATAACCATTTAAAGAGAATCTATCTGCTCGGGCGGTTTCACCGACGACAAAAATAACCAGTTTTTTTTGCGTATTTGTCGGGTCCTTTTTAGCATCTTTAGCAATCTCAAGCCAGTCATGTTCTGCCGATTTAACAAACCCCGAAAGATAACTCGCTGTCGAAAAAATATAAAATCCCGGATTGGAATAATACCTAAGTTGCTTGTGTTCCCTTAAAAACGAGCTATAAAAATCACTGAATATCGCAATGGAAATAAAGATTACGACTAACATCAATGCCATTAATTTGAGGCGGGATAATAACTCTCTCCAAAAAGATAAAAATTTAAGTGGTACTCGATAGATGAAAAAGGCCGGGATTAAACCCAGAAAAACCACATAACCGACCAATTTGAAACTGAATAAATCCAGAGACTCCTTAAAATCGGTATTGAGGATATTTTGCACCATGTTTTCATCAACAATGGTGTTATAACTATCCATAAAATAAGCCGTGAAAGAACTGATGATCAGCAACATTATCAGTATAGGCTTAATGCTATAGCGAAAACAAACCACAGATAATAACAACGTTAATGCGGCTGAAAAAACGACCACTAGGGAAACAATAAAGAGAAAATTATGTGTGTTTATTGGATAAACTTCCAGAATATTTTCGTAGAAGCTGGCATTAGTAAAAGCAGTAAAAAATATTGTTGTGAAAATTAATAATTTATTACTGGAGATGCTGGCAAATTTATCAATAAATTTAATCATACAAGCCGAAAATTAATTTAAGGATTTTCAATGCTTGAAAATATAAGAAAACCCAAGATGAATATGGTATGAATTTTACGGGTTAGGGGCGAAAGTTGCCACAAGTATTCCTGCAATTACATGAAATAGCAAGTGCCCTGATCATTCAGACTAATGCGGGTTTGATAACTTAAAATTCCTGGCTGGACAATATCTCAAGGTTTTGCAGATTTCTCAACACCGTCCTTTCCAGCATATCTTTCTCAAAATCGGCCAGATGGGTCAACTTATTCAAATTTATGCGATGTAAAGTAAGGTAAGGAATATTTTTGGAGGGCATTTCTTTAAGATCGCCATAGGCAAGTAATGGCAGGAAACGGCCATCCTCGTAAGCCCCCATTCTGATGGCTTTCACTGCGGTGGCTAATGGTAACACGGAGGCGGAGCGACAACCTTTCATTTTTCCGGCTAAAAAGGTGCCTTTTTTGTTTATTGCCTGCCCAGGGATGACCCGACAACTTGTGGCCTCAACCGCTTCATCTGAAATATTATTGACAATATCATGATAGGCTTGGAACTGTGGCAAGATAACCAGCTTGCTCTCATTCAAGTTTGCTTGATGCGGCATATGAACAGAATAGTTGGTGTAAATTTTTAATACTGATTTAGAAAATACGCATAATCCTGTTTTAAAGGCTTCCATAAAATGAAATGCACGTCGCGGTGACTGAATCTGTCTAAGATCCCAGATCAAATCCTTTGGGCTTTGACTATAATTAGATTCAGCGATATTCATAGTGTACATCTCTCCATCACTACAGCTTGGCAGGAAAACGACTCTCCCCGTCATATCAATATAGACTATAAATTACAACATATCAGCTCACACTTTATGATATTTTAGCTCAAAGTTTTCCGGCTACATTGAAAGCGGTGGGTTTGTTTTTTATATTTTTTAACTAAAAGGACAACGATTACAAGGAATTAGGCGATTTTAATAATCCATAATTTCTGTCAGATGTTGCATTCTAGACTGAATATTATTGGCAACATTCACGCGTTCAAAAGCTGATATTTCATGAAGTTCAGTTAAATTGACACGATGTAAGTGTAAATAGGGTAGTTGTGAGCGCATCATTTCTCTTAGATCGCCATATTGCAGGATGGGCAAGAACGCGCCATCACAAAATGCACCCATCCTCATGGCTTTTAAACCTGTAGCCAAAGGTAGCGCACTGCTTGCTTTGCGGCCCTTAAGTTTGCCGGTAATATACAAACCTTTCTTACCTAAAGCCGCGCCTGGCACAATACTGACACCAGTTGGTTCGATAGCGTTGGCTGAAATATTATGAATCATGTCATGGTACGCGGTGAAATCAGGCAAGATGACCAGCCCCGCATCGTCTGACTCTGGACGATAAACACGATAATTAGTATAAATTTTCCGTACCGTGCGCGAGTAGACCGTCATGCAGTTTTCCATTTTCTGCATTAAGGCAAAGGCACGATCGGGTGCTTGGTGCTTTTTCAGCGACCAGCAAAGATCTTGTGCAACTGCCTGACTCATTCTACTCATAATTTTCTTAAATGCCTCTTCAAATAGCGAAGTGAATATTTCTCGTATCCCAGTACTAAACGTAGCAGGTTATATTTTGGTTGACAGTGCAGTACAACACATGTGTTATGTGAAGTTGTTCACAGTTGTGGAAAAAATAGTGGTTTGTCTGATGTTATTGTTTACAAAACTCACTTTAGTCTCTGTTGCAGAGTCCGTATAATAGAATTCTTGAGTAAGCTTGCCTTAATTTTTAAGGGGAAATAAAGATGAATAAAATATTGTTTTCCGGCCTGATGGTCCTATCCATATCCAGTGTTTTTGCTGAATCAGAACAGTCAAAAGGTCTTTATATCTATCCGCATTACACAAACTATGAATATGATAATTTACTCGGAACATCAATAAATAATGATAATGGCCCGGGGATCGCGCTTGGGACGGAAATGGATGATAATTGGCGTGTTGAAATTTCCTGGGATAACATCAAAGCAGTAACCACATCTGCCATTTCCGTTGACACCACTCTGTTGCAGATAAATTCGGTTTATACTTTTGATACCGACAACCGTTGGCAGCCATTTATTCTTGCCGGCATTGGTAATATCAGTAATAAATTTGCTGTTAATCCAGCTTATACGGCTGATGGTAGTAGTTTTAATCTTGGTTTTGGCTTGCGTTACGACATCAACGCCACATTTGGCTTCCGCACAGATATACGAACCGTGCATACTTTTGACCATGCGACAAATGATGTGCTATTTACCTTAGGTTTTAACATTAACTTTGCTGGGTCATCCTCATCAGCTAACTAGGTATCCCTCTAAATCAGCAAGGAGAACTAATCTGTGGCTTGCTTTAACACTTGACATAACAACCTGTAAAAAATCTGCATTAGAAGATGCTCGTTTTTAATATGTCATTGTATTCCACAGCCATTCAGCTTATATTCATAAAGTATTCTTTATACTCAAACCGCTTGTTAAAAGCGGGTATGGTGAGTTGTAATGATGCTCTCATCATACAATATAATAATATTGACTACTGAGGAGATAGTTATGACAAATAGATTCTATTTTATATTCTTAACTTTTTTAATGACGCTATTTTCTACTACAGGTTTTTCTTTTGAAAAACATAAATACCCCATTTTAAAAGCGGCGCCACCACCTTGTTTATTCTTTGTAGATGAAGACACAGGAGAACTCACTGGTAATGCATCGAACCCGCCCTGTGAGCTAGGTAACATTACTGTCCATCCAGGAGATACGGTAAACCCCAGATTAAGAAAACAATATGGTAAAATTAAAAAATCAGCAATAACAGCAAAAAAAGTTGTAAAATTTAAAGCTGGCAGAGCTTCAGTGGGCGGAAATAATTAACCCAGGCTCAAGCCGCTATGTTTAAGCCGAGTGGGGATATCTAGCAAGAGACAGCTTCAAGATCTCTCCACGCTGGTCGGGACAATGACTTTGAAAAACGCTGTCATCCTGAACGTAGTTGAAGGATCTTACGCCGCTGGTACAAGAT
>CAZKUH010000251.1:0-4335 GCA_964555895.1 uncultured Enterobacterales bacterium | reverse complement strand
AGTGATGCCGCTGAAAACTGGGTTCCACCAAAAGTCATCATAAAAAAAGCGGCCATTTACCTACATGGATTTACTAAAATTGCAGCAAAAAATTCTCCACTGGTAAAAGCTTTTGTGAGAAAGATTTCGAAATTGAAATTATCCGCAGTGCTGGAAAAGCAACTTGTGCAGGAGGCAGTAGAGCAAGTGAGTGATAGTGTTTACCCAGCATTTGTAATGATAGCAAATGAAATGGACGAACTTTATCCGCAAGGAAAGGAGAACGCGGGGATCTGGGCGCAACCTGATGGAGCAGAATTTTATCAGTATGAAATTTCTCAATTGGGTGATACCGATCTGACGGCTAAAGAAATTCATCAGGTAGGTCTGAAAGAAGTCGCTAGAATAACTGTAGAAATGGATAAAATTTTAAAGCAACAAGGTTACTCCACTGGCACCGTTGGGCAGAGGATGGAGTCACTGAGTCGAGAAAATCGTTTTTTGTATCCTAATACGGATAAGGGTCGGGAAGCTTTGTTAAATGATTTAAACGGGATTATTTCCAGCATAAAAGTCAAAATGTCAAAATATTTTAAATCGATTCCTCCTTATCCAGTGGTGGTAAAACGTATTCCTGTAGCTACTGAGGAATCCAGTGCAGGCGGCTACTATACGCCACCTACGCTGGATGGCAGTACGCCAGGCATCTACTGGATAAATTTAAGGGATACTCGGACCAATCCAAAATTTGATCTGAAATCATTGAGCTATCATGAAGCTATCCCCGGACATCATTGGCAAGTTTCTTTAAATCTGGCACAGAAACAATTACCTTTTTTACGTCGTATTGCCCCGTATAATGCTTATGTAGAAGGTTGGGCGTTATACGCAGAACGTCTAGCTTTTGAAATGGGTATGTATCAGAATGACCCGTTTGGTAATTTGGGTCGATTAAAAGCGGAATTGTTTCGGGCGGTTCGGCTGGTGGTTGATACCGGTATACACTATAAAAGATGGTCAAGAGAAAAAGCGATAGATTATATGGCGGCGACGACTGGAACCGAAATCTCTGATGTGGTGAGTGAAATAGAACGTTATATGGCTTGGCCAGCGCAGGCTTTAGGCTACAAATTGGGGATGATGAAAATACGTTCTCTTCGCCAATATGCCAAAGCACAATTAGGTTCGCAGTTCGATCTGAAAGCGTTTCATGATGAAGTGTTATTGGGAGGCGCAGTGCCGATGAAAGTGTTGGATGAAAAAATAAAAAACTGGGTTCGAATGCTTAAACAAAGAAATAAATAGTTGCGAGATAAACATGTTTTTCAGATGGCTTGAAAAGTTTGGGCTAATAGCTTTTGTAATTACGGCAGCCCTGTATTCGCTGGGTACATTTGTTGAGCCTTATGCCTTGAGTTGGTTGCTTAAAGTTGCGCCGTTGATTTTTTTAATCAGTTATTCTATGGTTAAAACTCACAATGATATAACGAAAGTTTTTATTCTGGGTTTGATATTCTCAATGATAGGTGATTTCACATTAGGGTTTTACGGGAAAGCTGGGTTTCTATTTGGCTTGGCAGCATTTTTTTTGGCGCATATTTTTTATATTGTCAGTTTTGGGCGATGGGAATACCATAAAAAATCTTTTGCGATTGCTTTGGTAATGATTGTTATTGCGATTCTGTTACTACGAATACTCTATGATGAATTGGGAGCTTTAAAAATTCCAGTGATAGCTTATATGATCATATTATTAATAATGAGTCTATCAACTTTGTTTTCAATTAAGACAAATAATTGGTTAGTCGTTGGCGGTTTAAGTTTTGTACTTTCTGATTCATTGCTGGGTTTAAATAAATTCCATGGTGTTTTTCCTTACGCACAGGTGTTGATTATACTCTCTTATTATTTGGCACAATTTTCTTTAGTTAAAGGCCTATCTGGAAACAACAGAAAATATGAAATTGATAGATGAGTGATAAATGTTAATGGCGTTGAACTTTATTATATTGCCCGTTCTACTTCAAGATGTAGGATTTCAGTACGACGATCAGTGACCATATTTGCGGTATAAAATAGCCATCATAGCCATCATTTGTCGCGCGGCAAGCTTTCGGCATGACACTGATTTTTGTGGTGATTGCTATTAAGTAGCTAACCTAAATCCTGGACTAAGAGTAGCCACCAATTTAGCTACGAGAATCACGAAAATACAAAGGTTGGTGACTTTTCTAATCCAGAACAGTGGTTGTTTAATTTTTCTTAGCAGAGAAAATTTCTTCCAGTGGGGTGTTAAGCGTGCTATTCCAACGATTTAAAAAGCCAAATAGGGCGCTAACAGACACTAGTGTGAGTATTTCCTTTTTGCTGAAATATTTAGCTAGTGTCTTGAAATGTTGAGGTTGGGTTGCATTTGGCACACTCCCGGAAGCAATGCCTAGGTCGATCACTGCCTTCTCTTCGTCAGTAAATAACGCACTGTTTCTAAAGGTGAAAATTTGTTCTAATTGTTGTGGGCTAACCCCCAATTTTTCCAGCGAATGGTGGGTGTGTTTCTGACAATAAAAACAACCCGCAGCCTGGCTGGCAGCATAGGCAATTAACCATTTGTTTTTCAAGGACAGTGTATCCAGAGCCTGGTCACTTTTAATCATGGATTTGATGAATTTGAGTAAGTTTTTAATTTTACTGCCAAAAGTTACTTTTTCATGCTGCTTCATGATGGATTTTGACAACATCATGAATGACATCATTATTGCAGGATTTTCGCTCATGTAGAGTGTGCTGTTAGGTAAAAATCCGAGGATTGATTCTATTAACAGAAAAGTGCTTTCAAATTCTTTAAATTGCGATCTTTTGGGTGTCGTGGAAAACATATCATGATCCTAGAATTAATGATAATCTATCATGGTAAGGGTATCTCTCTCATCAGCATAATGTGTGATGAAGGGTGTAGCAAGTACTCTACAAGATATTAAGCTTAAGCAAAGTGAAATTTTATTCAAGCATTTGAAACGAACAATGAAAATAGTGTTAATCTTGTGCTGACCTAGCGTCTCTCAGTAATCTGAATGAGCTGAAAATAAAAAAAATAATCATGCAAATAAAAAAAGAAAAGTTAAAACGTTCTATCGGCCGGTTGGGATTTGCCGCTTTGGCTCTTAATGGTTTGATTGGTGCCGGCATCTTTGTTTTACCGGCTAGTGCAGCCAAAGCGAGTGCAATGTTCAGTCCCTGGATGTTTGTCATTGGTGGTGTTTTGATGGCAACAATTGTTTTGAGTTTTGCCAGCTTGTCCAGTTATTTCAAAGACACGGGGGGGCCGGTCATTTATGCACAGGAAGCTTTTGGTTCAGCGGTAGCTTTTCAGACCGGATGGCTATTATATGTGGGAAGAGTGACGGCATTAGCGGCAAATTCGAATGCTTTACTTTTTTATCTGGCTCTTATTTATCCGTCTTTTGCTACAGGCATACTCCATGATGTTACTTTGTCGACAATTTTATTATTGCTGATGTTTTCAAATATTTTTGGCGTCAACAAAGCCATGGATACACTTAACTTCATTACTTTTATTAAATTAATTCCACTGTTGCTGTTTATTGTGCTGGGTATCAGCTATATCAAACCCGCAGTGTTGTTCTCTACTTCGGACTTTAATCCAACTTCATTGAATTCGTCATTATTATTATTGATTTATGCTTTTATTGGCTTTGAAAGTGCTTTGATCCCGGCTGGCGAAGCCAAAAAACCGACCAAAGATATTCCCAAAGCGTTAATTCAGACATTGATCTTCACCACAATTTTATATTTTTTCATCCAGGCGGTGAGCGTCGGAGCATTACCACAGATTTCGGACTCCACATCGCCACTGTCAGATGCTGCAGATATTATGATGGGATCGGCAGGTGCTTTGATGATGACTATTGCGGCAATTGTCTCGATAACAGGCAATCTGGCCTCGGTTATGGTCGCTGCACCACGAATGACTTATGCACTGAGTATAAATGGAAATTTACCCAAGTGGTTTGGTCGGGTAAACAAGAAGTTTAAAGTACCGGCAAATTCTATTTATTTTATGGCGTCATTGGCTTTGATACTGGCCTTGACGGGTTCTTTTGTCAAACTTGCAATTATCAGTTCATTGGCCAGAATGATAGGTTATGCTGTTTGTATGGCCGCATTGCCGGTTATCCGATCGAAAAAGCCAGAGACTGCGGATGTTTTCAAGTTGCCGGGCGGTTCCATTGTGCCATTATTGGCACTGGGGATCACGCTATGGCTGTCATTACAGGCAAATTTGAATGCCTGGCTACTGACGGCCGCATTTATAATTTTGGGTGGTGGTTTATACCT